>NZ_JAUBQS010000021.1:0-107897 GCF_036701355.1 Microcoleus sp. Pol12B3 | reverse complement strand
GAGTACAAGTTTCAACCCTGACTCCAGGCAAGGCTAATAGATAGTCTAAATGGAAGCTCATAACGGTAAATGTATTAATAGGTACATTTTACACCATAAACTCAGGAGAGCCATTCCCAACTCAAAACTCTTTCATGACTAACACTTCGACTTCGCTTGGGGTGCAGCCTAACTAATAAATTCTGCCTTCTACCTTCTACCTTCCCTTTACAAATCCCGCCGCGACAGCAGAAACCAGATCCCACCCAAACCCAAAACACCGCACAAAACCCCGCCTTCCCACCCAAAAACAGTCCCCCCCGGCAAATGTCCAGGCTTTGCTTTAGAAGTAAAATTCAGCTCCGAATAGTATACCCACTGGTTGTTAACCCGCCAGCCCACTCGATCGCCAAACTTCTCCCAAACTGTAGCATCATAAACACCAGGCTTTCCCCCCAACTTTAGCCACAAACCCTTTTGCACAGAAAAACCAAATCTGCGGTGACTGTGCCGCACCCAAAGTTGATCGATAGTCTGCAAATCCTTAGCTGGAAACTTCCTAATATCTTCCTCGCTCAAATAACCCCGTGAAATTTGCTGCATCACCTCCAGCATTTTCACAGAAGTTTCCTCATCAGCACCCCGCCAATTTTTAGCAGCCAGCAGCCTTGCCAAGTGAGAATAATCAATACCTTTTTCCGACTCTAAATTCACAGAAACTAGCGGAGGAAGAGTCACAGGTTGAGTAGGAACAGAATGACTAACAACAGTTGCCTGCTGGGAATTTTCCAGCACGGGGACAACAACAACACGAGGTTTTAAAGCCTCCAGAACTTCCACAGCCGATTTGTAACGATCTTTAACATATTCCTGAATCAACTTATCCAAAACCCGGCCTAAATCCTCGCTAATTTGTGTTCCTTTTGGCAAAGCCTCTCTCCAAAGCCACCGGCCTTCAAGTGGATCGTAAAGGTCATCGTGAATGTCCCCATAGATATCCAGGTAAGGCATAACAGAAGTCAGCAAGCGGATGCAAGTCACCCCCAAACTATAAAGGTCGCTAGCAGGAACAGCCCTACCGTGACGCTGTTCAAGAGCCGCGTAGCCGGGAGTTCCCAACTTAGTTCCTGTTTTGGTCGGAGCAGCAGCTACTACCTGTTTAGAAACCCCAAAATCTATCAGCACTAACTTACGATCGCGAGATCTGCGGATCACATTCTCAGGCTTAATATCGCGGTGAATTACATTTCTGTCGTGAACAAACTTCAATAAAGGCAACAAGTCTAACAGCAGTTCGCAAGTTTTAATTTCGCTATAAGCACCGTAGTTATCTAACTCATCCTTTAAATTATTGCCATCAATAAACTCTTGGACTAAATACAAGCGTCCATCTTCCTCAAAATAAGAAATTAACTGAGGAATTTGCGGGTGCTTCAGTTCGTATAACCGCCTTGCCTCTTGTTCAAACAGTCGAACGTATTTTTTAAAATGACCGGGCTTCCGCTGAAATTCTTGAGGGGGTGATAACTGTTTTATCACGCACAATTCCTCAAATTTTCCATGATTAACAGCTCGAAAAGTCCTACCAAATCCCCCATCGCGCAGCGGCTCAGTTGCTGAATAAAGGTCTTTTAGCAGCAGCTTTGAACCACAATTAAGACAATACTTTGTGCCTGGTGGGTTCTGACGCTTGTCTCTTGGGCAATCGAGATTAAGGCAGTATGTCATATATTAAAAAAATGCGAACAAAATTATACTCAGGGTTTTATATTATTCAAGAGTCCGATCGCGAGCTGGTTTTTGTAGAGGCAAGACCTCGAACCTTACGGAGACGGCAGCCACCCTCGCCATCGGAGGGGGCGCTCTCACCAGACTGCCCCTGAGCAAGTATAACTCTCTTGAGGGTTGGACCTCAAACTCGAAGTCCATATCTAACCTTAGACTCCGCTCCGTGCAAAACATTTGATTTAGCGGTCAAAGAGCCACCAGATCAAACAGAAATAGTAATTTATTACCAGCCCCGTGAGTTCTGCAACGACAAAAAAACTGAGGATTCCGCCTGAGATATAATTTTATTGCCAGAGAGAAGCACCCTAACGGGAGCCACAGCTTCCGTCAAGTTCGATCTACTTTAATATCTTACCCGGATAATTTTTAACTTAACCAGGCATAATTAACAATCCAAAAATCCCCAACAAACGCACGTTAAAATCAATAATAGCTTCCTCGAACGCAATCCGAGCCAGACCAGACACTTAGCCAGTTTTCCCTGTTTCCTTTTTTCAGCTATTACCAGTTATATCTAATTCGATCGGTCTACTTAATTAGGAATCGCCAGTGACACCAAAACTACAGCTCTCTCCCACTCCAAACTCCCGCATAAAATCACCAAAAGTACCATGGTTCGAGCGGTTCATGGCACTGGTCGCCCTAGGAAATTTAAGTCTAGTATTATTTGACATAACTTACGTCCCCGGTCGAGATTTCTACCTCCGGCAACTGCCAGTTCTAACTCAAGTATACGACCCATTTAAAGGAATTAAACCCCACCGAGACACCCAGCAATATCTAGAAACCTTAGAAGAGTTAAAAATTCAAGTAGTGCAAACAGGGTTGCCCTCTCCCCAAGTAGCAGCAAAATTGCAGGAAATAAACAATCTGAGCGCGAAAATGATCGACGAAGATCCCTTTCGAGTAGCATCAAAAAGCGGCACCCTAGAAAAAATCAAAGACCGGATGCGCGATCGCGTCCCAAATCCGCAAGACTCCGCTAAAAAATCATTCCAAACATTCTGGAGTCCTGACTATTTAAACAAACAAGGCTGGCAAAAAGAAATCAAGTGGTTTGACACCAAAATCAAGCCATTAATCGCCACTAACTATTACCGCGAGATCGGAGAAAACGGCGAATTTACCGATAAATTCTGGCAAATCGACCTGCCATTCATTGCCATATTCGCGATCGAATTTCTCGCCCGTACCTACTTGATCGGCCGCCGTCACCGCAGCGTCACTTGGCGAGCAGCCATGCTCTGGCGATGGTACGACATCTTCCTGCTGCTCCCATTCTGGCGCCTGTTGCGAATATTACCCGTCACAATTCGCATCCACCAAGCCAAAATGCCAGATCTCCAACCCATACGCACCCAAATCAGCCGAGGTTTCGTCGCCAACTTCGCCCAAGAATTGACCGAAGTTGTAGTAATTCAACTCATCAACCAGATGCAACAATCAATTACCACAGGCGAACTCGCTCGTCAACTATTTCAATCTAAAAAACAGCGCTATCTAGACATCAACAATATCAATGAAATAGAAGCGATCGCCACCCATCTAGTCCAAATAACCGTCTACAAAGTCCTCCCGCAACTCCAACCCGACCTAGAAGCCCTCCTCCGGTACAATATTGAAACCTTCCTCAAACAATCCCCCCTGTATGAAGGATGGAAGCAAGTACCCGGCCTGGGAAACCTGCCTCGACAGCTAGCAGAGCAATTAGTTGCAGAACTTTCAAAATTAGCCACCCTCGGCCCCCAAGATGCCTACGAAGCCTTCAAAATCGCCAGCGAAGACCCCATAAGCATCAAACTCTCCAGCCAGCTAGTCCAACATTTCGGGCAAGCTTTAGGAACGGAACTGCAACAGCAGCAAACCTGGCAAGAAATACAACTGCTGCTGTGCGACTTCCTAGAAGAGTTTAAAATCAACTACATTCAGCGGTTGAGCGAAGAAGACTTCGAGAAAATTTTAGAACAAGCCAAAGAATTGCAACGGATAGCCCCGCGTTAGGGCAAGTCTCCCCAGGTGATGCCCCCTTGGTAGCGGTACAAGACCACTTCCACGAATAACCAATTGTAAGCAGACTGTCCCACCCACATCACCTTCACGTCGCCGCCACAAATCTTCGATCCTTTCCCACTGTTAATCCCGTAGGGCATAACGGCGACTTGTCATGCCGAGCGAATCCTTCTAGTCGGCTATATCTCTCCTTTACATCAACTGATGACAAACCCTAGCCTCTCGGATTTGAAGAACCTTAAAATCCTTGCCAGCCATGTGTTCACCTCTAATACCAAATTCACTATTAAGCTGAGATAGTGTCGCAGAATTAAAAGAATAGCCTCAGCTTTCTCCTCTGTTATAATCCCCTCTGCTCCAGCGCTCTACTT
Source organism: Microcoleus sp. Pol12B3 (assembly GCF_036701355.1). Taxonomy (NCBI): domain Bacteria; kingdom Bacillati; phylum Cyanobacteriota; class Cyanophyceae; order Oscillatoriales; family Microcoleaceae; genus Microcoleus; species Microcoleus sp. Pol12B3. The sequence continues at coordinate 103,749 of NZ_JAUBQS010000021.1, read as the reverse complement.
ATTTTTTTCTTCTCCAATTAGCAATTAGCAATTACCCTGCTGTAACTCTTGCAAATGAAACTTGCGGGAATTGTAAAGTTTCATTTGCGATCGGCATTCTCTACGAGAGTCATCTGCAGGGTTGTGCATCAAATCTTCAGCGCGGTAGTGAGTTAGACCGCCGTTACGGTTCTCAGCGGCCTGCGTGTCATTTTTTTAGCGAGAAAGGTCAATTTTTTTTAGACGTATATTATATCACTTTATATGTAAGTTTGATGAAATTATACTTTTTAGTAGCACTGTGTAAAGTAAAGTTAAAAACTACTACAAATATCTCTAAACGAGGTAATCTATTAGATAGGATTTCTAACTGCTTTGGTAAGCGATAAAAAATTACAACGGCTATAAAAAATAAGGCGCGTCAGCATTTTAAGTCAGCTATAATTATAAAGCTTTCAGGGAAAATACGTAAGTAGCAATGCTTGTTCAAGTAAATTACTTTCTAAAAATTTACACTAACTCTTATAAATTTCTTTTCAATATATATTTCCTCAGCCTCATTTCACTAAATCCACTGAAAATTTTCAGCCAACTCGTTACCCCCGGAGTAACACCAATCAATGTCACAGACCTCTCCAACCACTTTCCTGTCAAACCGTTCAAAAAAAAAGGTGTCCCTGCGCCTGATTTTAGTATTGCCATTCGTCGTGCAAATCTTTGCTGCCGTCGGACTCACTGGCTGGCTCTCCTTACGCAACGGGCAAAAAGCAGTCAACGAAGTTGCTAGCCAGTTGCGGAGTGAAATTACGGCCCGCATCCAGCAGCAGCTCAACACTTACCTAGACACAGCCCCTCGCGTCAATCAACTGAATGCCAATGCCATTCGACTAGGATACTTAAATCCAGACGATTTGGAGAGTACGGAGCGCTATTTGTGGGAGCAAATTCAAGCCTTTCCTTCTCTGCCCAATATGGGTTTTGCTACTAAAACTGGAGAATTCATTGCCATTGAACGCCAAGAGAATGGCAAAGTAGTTTTTAAAATAGCAGACAAAGAGCATCGAAATGAACTTCATATTTATGAATCTGATAGCAAAGGCAATCAAACGAAGCTGTTAAAAGTCTCCCGCAACTACAATATACTCACCCGTTCATGGTATAAAGACAGTGTACGCTTAGGCAAGCCCACATGGAGCGAAATTTTTTCGCTTACAGGTCAGAAAACCCTCTCGCTTCCTGCCGGACATCCTGTTTATGACGAAAGTGGCGAACTGCGCGGGGTATTCGTTGCTAATTTTCTGATCTCTTTCCTCAGTGACTTCCTGCACAGCTTAAACATCGGTCGTTCAGGACAAACATTCATTATGGAACGTTCTGGACTCCTAGTAGCCAGTTCAACTCTCAAAGAAGCATTTATCACCAACAATGACAAGCTCGATCGCCTGAATGCTTTAGAGAGCACAGATGATTTAATTCGGCTGACAACAGCGCATTTAAAAGAACACTTTGGCAACCTCACTAAAATTAATAGCTCTCAGCAATTAGATTTTACGATCGCCGGCCAGCGGCAATTTCTCCAAGTTATGCCCTTTCAGGATAGCCGAGGATTGGACTGGCTGATCGTCGTCGTAGTTCCTGAAAGCGATTTCATGGATCAAATTAACGCCAATACCCAGACTACCATTTTGTTGTGTTTCGGAGCCTTGGCGCTGGCTACCGTTTTGGGAATCTTAACCGCACGCTGGATTACCAGCCCGATTCTCCATTTGAGCGCAGCTTCTAGAGCGATCGCCAGTGGCGACTTAGAGAAAAATGTGCAGGTAAAAGGTGTAGAAGAACTAGAAGTTCTGGGGCAGTCTTTCAACCTTATGGCACAACAGTTGCGCGAATCCTTTGAGGCGCTAGCCAAGACCAATTCCGAGCTAGAAATCCGAGTAGAAGAACGCACCGCTGAACTCACGGAAGCCAAACAAATCGCTGATAGTGCCAACCAAGCTAAAAGTGAATTTTTAGCGAATATGAGTCACGAATTGAGAACACCACTTAATGGAATTTTAGGATACGCTCAAATCCTAGAACGCTCAAAAACGATGGCTCCGAAGGAACTCCAAGGCATCAGTATTATTCACCAGTGTGGCTCCCACCTGCTAACCCTGATCAATGACATCTTAGACCTCGCTAAAATAGAAGCCCAGAAATTGGAACTATACGCGAAAGATTTCCATTTTCCTTCCTTTTTGCAGGGAGTCGCAGAAATCTGCCGCATCCGAGCCGAACAAAAAGGAATTGCTTTTGTTTATCAACCCAGTTCTGACCTGCCTGCTGGCATCTACGCTGACGAGAAACGCTTACGACAGGTACTAATTAACTTACTGAGCAATGCAATTAAGTTTACCGATGGTGGACGAGTGACTTTTAAGATAGAACATCTGGAAAAAGGGACAGGTGAAAAGGTACAAAGCCATCGGCAAAAGGTAGCCTCACCAATTCACAAAATTCGGTTTCAAATAGAAGATACTGGCGTTGGTATGACACCAGAACAATTAAAAAAAATATTTTTGCCTTTTGAACAAGTAGGAGACAGCAATCGTCAGGCGGAAGGAACCGGACTCGGTTTAACAATTAGCCAGAAAATTGTCGAAATGATGGGTAGTACGATTCAAGTAAAAAGTCAGTCACGAACAGGCAGTGTTTTTTGGCTAGATTTAGATTTACCGGAAGCGGCAGACTGGGCAAATACAGCCACGATTGCCAAGCAAAGAAAGCTGGTTGGCTACCAAGGTAGAAAGCAGAAAGTTTTGGTTGTGGATGACAAATGGGAAAACCTCTCGGTCATTGTGAATCTGCTGGAACCCCTCGGCTTTGAAGTAACCGAAGCTAAAAACGGTCAAGAAGGTTTAGAAAAAATAGAAGAGTTTCAGTTCGATTTGATTATCACTGACTTGGTGATGCCAGTGTTAGATGGCTTTGAGATGATGCGCCGTATCCGAAATTTGTCACACTATAAAGACGTGGCAATCATTGCTTCATCTGCCAGTGTATTTGCTACCGATCAACATAAAAGTTTGGAGGGGGGAGCCAACGATTTTCTCGGTAAGCCAGTGCAGGCAGAAGAGCTATTTGAGATGTTGCAAAAGTATTTAAAACTTGAATGGATATATGACGAACGAAAAAATGAAAAAATCAGCAATATTCCATTTTCCTCTGATCCTCAATCACTTTCTGAATCCAATTCTGTAGTTGCTCCCCCGCCAGGAGAAATTGAACTCCTACTTGAACTGGCGATGAGAGGCAACGTGAAAGGAATTGTGAAGCGCACTGAGCACATAGAGAAATTGGATCAGAAATTTGTGTCCTTTGCTGTTGAGCTGCGCCAGTTAGCCCAAGGCTATCAAGTCAAAAAAATAAAAGAGTTTATTACATCCCACAGAATAGAAAAAGAATGAAGGCAGCAAATATGGAAACAAGTAGCATCTTAATCGTCGATGATAATCCTAGCAATCTGGACGTGCTTTCTGAAGCTTTAGCGGGTTCTGGATGGGAGATATTGGTAGCAACTGATGGCGAAACTGCCATCGAACAGGCTGAATATAGTCAACCTGATTTGATTCTGTTAGATGTGATGATGCCAGGAATTGACGGGTTTGAAACCTGTCATCGGCTGAAGGCAAGTCCGTTGACTAACGAAATTTCGGTAATTTTTATGACGGCTCTTTCTGACGTAGGAGATAAGGTCAAAGGTTTTAATCTAGGGGCTGTGGATTACATTACTAAGCCCTTTGAACAAAAGGAGGTGTTAGCTCGCGTCAACCTCCATTTAAAGCTGCGTTCTCTTACTAAAATTCTTGCAGATCAAAATCTGCTCCTCAAACGGGAAATAGAAGAAAGGCTCGCAGCAGAAGCAGCGTTACATCAGCTCGCGCAGGAGTTAGAAAAACGGGTGGAAGAACGAACGGCTGAACTTTCTCAAGCTTTGGATAATCTTAAAAAAGCTCAAGTGCAAATCGTTCAAAGTGAAAAGATGGCTTGTCTGGGTCAACTTGTAGCTGGGGTAGCTCACGAAATTAACAATCCAGTTAGTTTTATATCCAATAATATTCCGATTGCTAAGGAATATATTGCAGATTTGATCGAGATGACTCGGCTTTGCCAGCACAACTTTACTTCGACATCAGAACTTGAGGATAAGTCCCAGGAGATTGAGTTAGATTTTATTGTTGAAGATTTGCCCAAAATTATTGATTCAATGGCGGTAGGAACAGAGCGACTTTACAATCTTTCTAAGTCACTGCGTAATTTTTCTCGCTTGGATACATCGGCACTAACGCCAGTGAATATTCACGATGGGCTAGATAGTACCTTATTAATTTTAGGGCATCGACTGAAACCTAAAGGAAGTTTCCCAGGAATTGCAGTGATTAAAGAGTATGGGGAATTGCCGCTAGTAGAGTGTTATCCGGGGCAACTAAATCAGGTGTTTATGAATATATTGGCGAATGGAATTGATGCTTTAGAAGAGTCTACGATCAGTTGTCCGCTGTGCGGGGAAAAGAAACAGAGCAATGACACTCCACAGATTCGGATCTGCACGGAAATGCTTCAGGATGACCGAGTGGTGATTCGGATTGCTGATAATGGGGTTGGCATAACTCAGGAAGTAATGCAGCATTTATTCACGCCGATGTTTACTACTAAATCAGTAGGTAAAGGGACAGGTTTAGGTTTGTCTATTAGCCGTGAGATCGTAGAACGAAAACATGGTGGTAAGCTGACTTGCATTTCCTCGCCCGAATGGGGGGTAGAGTTTGTAATTGAGCTTCCAATTCAGCATTAGTAATGGGGATTTTTGAGGGTTAATCTTAGTTTTGCTGTTTTGTCAATATATCGTTAATCTTGCGATCGCCCCTGTCTAATCTACCAATCACCCTCACTGTCAAGCTCTTCACCCCCTATCAAGAAGCAGAGGGCTGGTCCGAACTGAAATTAGAATTTCCCAAAGAAACTCCCGTATCGCAAGCCCTAGAAGGCCTGAGTGCCACTTCCCCACTGTTCGAGGGGCGATCGCACCGGCTTCGGTATCAAGCAGGAATTGGCCCTCGCCCCACTCCAAAACGGTGATGAAGTCGTCCTCATTCCCTCTGTCAGCTCTCACCCTCTGCCCTCGGACACTCCCCCGATGGCGATCGGTTTGTCACCGGGCGGGCGATCGAGCTAAACTGAGAAGTGAGGCCTCCCTTCGATCAAGAAGAAGCCCTCAAACTTCTTGGAAGAAATTGTTTTACCTAGGAGTGGGTCAAGCCCACTTTTTTTGTTGCATTAGTCGCAGGAAAAGAGCTCAGGGCGTCTGATTTGCAAGTTGAGGACTGATTTAGTAGGGGTACCCCCCCGCTTGAGATCCCCTGCTGGGATGTTGGGTAAGTCCCAAAGTTGAAGACGAAAGTCGCAGCCACCTAATCAAACCACCTCAAAGCCAAGCAATCTCAACACCAAATTTTTCCTTGCCCGTGTCCGAGTTTAGGAGTTTTAACTTAAGTATTCGATATGACTCATCCCCTAATCCCACAAATCATTGACTTAGCTACCCCCGTTGCGGAAACACTGGGATTGGAAGTAGTGGGAGCAGTGTTTCACACCAACCAAAATCCTCCCGTCTTGCGGGTAGACATCCGCAACCTCCAACAAGACACTGGTTTAGCCGACTGCGAGCGCATGAGCACAGCCCTCGATGCTGAGTTAGAGGCAGCCGACATCATACCCGATGCCTACGTGCTAGAGATTTCCAGTCCCGGAATATCCCGATTGCTCAGCAGCGATCGAGAATTTATTACCTTTAAAGGTTTCCCCGTGACAGCCAAAACCACCGAACCGGACTCGCGAATCAAAGAGTGGAAAGGACTACTCCTGGGCCGGGATGAAACAGCGGTTTATCTCAATCAAAAAGGGCGACAGGTTAAAATTCCCCGCCCTCAGATTGTCAAAGTTGAACTAGACGAAGGAAAGGAGATTTAAAGGGAAATTTTGAGTTTTAAGTTTTGAGTTTTGAGTTTTGAGTTTTGAGATTGCCTCGCAGCAAGCTGAAAACGCTTGGCTGCGAGTTAATTTTTAACAATCCTATCTGTAGCAGCGGGTTGAATAGGAATAACAAATAAATTGTTACAGCACCGAGTTCCCCTAATCCTATTCAGTAACTCATCACTCCTCTGTCATCACTTTTTCTTGAAAATTTCCAAGTACGAATTACCGATTACCAGTTACTTATTACACAGCCAAAAAGGAGAGTTTTATATGTCAATGGTTCCCCTGCCCGGACTAAAAGAAATGGTCGAAGGTATTAGCAAAGAACGCAATTTACCCAAACACGCAGTCCAAGCAGCCTTGCGAGAAGCCCTGCTCAAAGGATACGAACGCTACCGCCGTACCCAAAAACTCGATCACTTCAGCGAAGAATACTTCGACAACTTTGATGTAGAACTCGATGCCGAACAAGAAGGTTTCCGCGTTTTAGCCAACAAAACTATTGTCGAAGAAGTCATCAATCCCGATCACGAAATCTCACTTTCCGAAGTGCAAGAAGTAGCCACGGAAGCTCAGCCTGGCAGCATTGTGCTCGTAGACGTAACACCAAATCAAAAAGAATTTGGTCGCATGGCCGCCATCCAGACCAAACAAGTTCTCGCTCAAAAACTGCGCGACCAACAGCGCAAAATGATTCAAGAAGAGTTTAAAGATTTAGAAGAAACTGTTCTTCAAGCCAGAGTGCTCAGGTTTGAGAGGCAGTCGGTAATTTTAGCAGTTACCAGCAGCTTCGGTCAGCCAGAAGTAGATGCCGAACTCCCTAAGCGCGAACAGTTGCCCAACGACAATTATCGGGCAAACGCTACATTCAAGGTTTATCTCAAAAAGGTAGGCGAAGGCTCAACTCGTGGGCCGCAGTTACTTGTTTCTAGAGCCGACGCAGGTTTGGTGGTTTACCTGTTTGCTAACGAAGTACCAGAAATAGAAGACGGGGTGGTGAGGATTGTCGCCGTAGCCAGGGAGGCAAATCCGCCCTCCCGGCACGTCGGCCCCCGGACTAAAATAGCAGTTGATACTCTCGATCGCGACGTAGACCCCGTAGGAGCCTGCATCGGAGCGCGGGGATCGCGGATTCAGGTAGTAGTCAACGAATTGCGCGGCGAAAAAATCGACGTGATCCGCTGGTCTCCAGACCCAGCAACTTATATTGCTAACGCTCTGAGTCCCGCTAGAGTAGATGAAGTGCGTTTAGTTGCTCCAGAAGGCAGGAGAGCTCACATTTTGGTCGCTGAAGACCAACTCAGTCTTGCCATTGGCAAAGAAGGTCAGAACGTCCGCCTCGCAGCCCGCCTAACAGGTTGGAAAATCGATATCAAAGATATTGCTAAGTACGATCGCGCGGCCGAAGACAGCAAATTGGCAGCAGAAGCAACTAGGCTCGAAGAACTAGCAGGCGACTACGATGCTGACGAAGCGGGGGACTACGACGGCGACGAGGAAACCGCAGAATTTGAGGAAGAGGAGGCAGCCGCCACGGAGGAAACCGAAGCCGCAGTCTAAAAACTGTGACATTTACCGAAGAAGAATTGAGAATTCAGGAGCCAGAATCCAGAATGGGTTCTGTGCGACAGGATGGAGGATCGAGGTTGAAAGTCCCCGATTAAAATCGGGGATCGCAAAAATTTTTTCCGTGACTGTTGCCCCTGACTTGGGGCATAGCGTATTTTGAATTCTGAATTCTTTCTTCTGAGTCCTTGTCATAAGATTTTCTCTCTTCGGGACACAAGCAGGACTTGTCCGCTAATCCCCTCTCTCCCCCTACTCCCCCTCTCACAAGAAATGAAACCGAACTACCGGTGCTGTGCAAGTTGTCGAAAAATAGCTCCTAAGGAAGCTTTTTGGCGAGTAGTCAGGCTCTATCCTTCTCATCAGGTACAATTAGATCGTGGCATGGGCCGTTCTGCTTACCTTTGTCGGGAAACAGAATGCCTCAAAGCAGCTCAGAAAAAAAATCGACTTGGGCGATCGCTCAAAGCGCCTGTGTCTGACGAACTGTACCAAACACTTTGGCAGCGTTTAGCCACATCTGACTGTACATCTTACTCTGGCTCACCCGGATGAAAAACCGACAATAGTTCGGCATCGACTGTATAAACCCTCTTGGCAGCCCTACCAGTAATTACCGGTAGCGCCAGCTATAAAACCCCAATCCGATCTGCCCACCAGTCTGGAAAGATTTGTGTCAGATTAGATAAGGGTAGGGTACTAGCAGAGGTATCCTCAAGGTGGAAAGGCAAACTTTGAAGCTTGAGAGAGTGGGTTTTGCCAAAACTCAGACTTCGGAGTTCCAAGTTGCCAAACAGACTTGAGAATTCTTCAACCGCAGACTTCAGCGAGTTGCATCTTTCTAGATAAAATTGCTGAGAGAGTACCGCAACCCCGATTCCTGACACTGAATCAATCACACCGAATGATGTCGTCATTAGCACAAAAAATCACAATGTAAAAACTGGTTGGCATAAAAGAGGGCAGAGTGGATGAACAACGGCAAAGTAAGAATTTACGAATTATCACGGGAACTAAATTTGGATAATAAAGACATCTTGGCAGTATGCGAGCGGCTCAATATTTCAGTCAAGAGCCACAGCAGCACAATTACAGAATCCGAAGCAGAGCGCATTCGCAAAACGGCGGAAAAATACGTAGCCAGTAGCCACTCTTCCCCCGGCAAGCCAGCTCCACCCGAAAGAGCAGCAGCGCCATCTAGAGAATCTGGCCCTCACCCTAACGACCAACAAAAAAAGCAGCAAATTTTAGAAATACGCAGTCCAAAAGTACGGCCGGCTGGTGCTTCCTCCCAGCCTGCAGGCAACGAGGAGAACAAAAACCAGCCCGCGGCAACCGTGGCAACTCCTCCCAAGTCGCCTGCAGCTCAACAACTCCAGCCTCCAGCTAAACCGAATATCAATAGACCTGTACTGTCGAAGCCAAATGTCGCAGTCTCCGCAGCTCCGTCAGAAGTGTCGGAAAATGTAGGTGCGATCGCCCCGGAAACCACCGCCCAGGCTCAGGCACCTGCGGCACCTCAACCGCCGTCGGAAAAGGCTCCAGATCGCATCCCGCAACCGCCGATCGCCCCTCCCGCGCCTTCGGCAAAACTCACGTCGCCGCCAGTCAGAGCGGCGTCCGAGTCGGCTAGCCGTAACCCACAAAGTCTGGGAAACAAGCCGGTACTCAAACTTGCCAAAACCGAGCAAGAGCAATCACAACATTCAGAAACTCTGGAAGCGCCGGCTAAACCGAGTCGCCCCAGCCGACCAGCACCGGGATCTGCTACCGAATCTCGCGACGCACAAAGACCGCGCCGGGAAGGCGCTGGTGGCCCAGTCAAAACTCAACTGGCAGATCGACCCCAGCCGGGTGGCCCGCGCCGGAGCCTTGCCCCCGCAACGTCAGCTACCGGGCTGCGTAGCCGCGGCGGTGACACCGGAGCCGCAGGGGATGACACGGATGACAATGAAGAAGATAATACGCCGTTGCTGGAGATTCCTCTCCTCAGCAGGCCAACTCTTCCTCGTCCTGCCAAAAAGACATCAGTCATTTGGGAAGAAGATGATGACGAAAACTCAGATGCGGCAAAAGCTGCCAAGGCTGTTAAGGCAAAACGTTCTCGCCTCAAACCCATAGACGAGGATGACGATGACTTAGAAAACGGCTTGGATCTGCCAGCACCAGTCACGGTCAGCCTGTCCCTAGCCCGCCCAGCTAAAGCGAAGGGACAAGCAGCACCCAAGTCAACACCAACTCCGGGCGCACCCGGCAGCAGCGGAAAAAATAAGAGACCAGGCCCTTCTCACGATAAAAGTTCTTCTTCGGGTTCGAGCGGGGGACGCGGCAACCGGGGCAAAACAGCCGAAGCTAAGGTAGAACGTCCAGAAAAGCTGCTGCTGAGCAGGCCGATGACCGTTCAAGAACTAGCACTTAGTCTGGCTGTTCCCGAAACCGAAATTATTAAGCGGCTTTTCTCTAAAGGAATTGCGGTAAATATTACCGAAACCCTGGACATTCCAGCGGTGAGGATGGTAGCCGAAGAAATGGGCGTAGAGGTGGAAACCCCAGAAAAAGTAGCCCCAGCTATCAAAGTGATCGAGATGCTGGATGCAGCGGATTTGGAATACCTCGAACGCCGTCCGCCAGTTGTAACGATTATGGGCCACGTGGATCACGGCAAAACTACCTTGCTGGACTCGATCCGCAAAACCAAGGTGGCTCAGGGAGAAGCTGGGGGGATTACCCAGCACATCGGTGCTTACCACGTGGATGTGGAACACGAAGGCAAGAGCCAGCAGGTGGTATTTTTGGATACGCCCGGTCACGAAGCCTTTACAGCGATGCGGGCTCGGGGAACACGGGTTACGGACATCGCCATCTTGGTGGTGGCGGCGGACGACGGCGTGCGACCCCAGACAATTGAAGCGATCAGCCACGCGAAAGCGGCGAAAGTGCCAATTGTCGTGGCTATCAATAAAGTTGACAAGGAGGGTGCTCAGCCGGAACGGGTGAAGCAAGAGCTTACTGAGTACGGCTTGGTCGCAGATGACTGGGGCGGCGATATCACTATGGTTCCAGTCAGCGCGATCCGAGGCGAAAACCTGGATACGCTGTTGGAAATGATTCTGACAGTGGCGGAAATGGAAGACCTCAACGCCAACCCGCACCGACCGGCTAAGGGTACGGTGATTGAAGCTCACCTCGACAAGGCAAGGGGGCCTGTGGCAACTCTGCTGGTGCAGAACGGTACTCTGCGAGTGGGCGATATTGTGGTCGCAGGCTCGGCTTTGGGCAAGGTGCGCGCCATGATCGATGACCGGGGCGATCGCGTAGAGCAAGCAACTCCATCCTTCGCGGTGGAAGTGCTGGGGCTGCGGGAAGTTCCTCGCGCCGGAGACGAGTTTGATGTCTTCGCAAACGAAAAAGAAGCTGCGGCGATCGCCTCTGGAAGAGCTACCTCTCAACGAGATTCCCGCCTGCTGCAAGGCGGCCGGATCAGCCTCAGCGGCTTCTCTCAACAAGCTAAGGAAGGCGTTCTCAAGGAACTAAACTTGATCTTGAAGGCAGATGTCCAAGGCTCCCTCGAAGCAATTGTCGGCGCTCTGACTCAACTTCCTCAAAAAGAAGTTCAACTCCGACTGCTGCTATCTGCTCCTGGGGAAATTACTGAAACGGATATTGACCTCGCAGCAGCCAGTAATGCTGTAATTATTGGGTTCAATACTACTCTCGCCACCGACGCTCGCCTCGCGGCTGACCAAGCGGGGGTAGACGTGCGGGAATACAGCATCATCTACAACCTCTTGGATGACATTCAAGGGGCTATGGAAGGCCTGCTGGAACCCGAATTGGTGGAAGAACCTTTGGGTCAAGTCGAAGTGCGCGCTGTCTTTGCGATCGGTCGCGGGGCTGTGGCTGGATGTATGGTACTCTCTGGCAAAGTCATCCGTAACTGTAAGGTGCGGGTGCGCCGGGGCAACAATGTCGTTTACGAAGGTGTCCTCGACTCCCTAAAACGGATGAAGGAAGATGCCAAGGAAGTCAATGCTGGCTTTGAATGCGGCATTTCCTTGAGCGGGTTTAGCGACTGGGCGGAGGGGGATATGATTGAAGCCTACCGGATGGTTACTAAACGCCGGACTCTCTCTCAATAGTTTTGAGTTGTGAGTGTTGAGTGGGAAGAGAATTTTGGAGCGATCGCAACCAAATTGCCGATCGCTCGCAACTCTTCTCTTCACTCAATACTCCCAAACTCATCACTCGCAACTTGGGTTTTTAACTTAGTAGCAGAAGGAAGAAGATTTTAGTTATCGAGGAAAGAATGAAGAAGCAATAAAAGCAAAGATGTTAGCAATTAACAAGGTCATAATTATCTTGGATGTTGCTGAAAATTCAAAATTTAAAACTAAAATAAGACTTACGCAAATCAACCGAGTTTCCTCCCAAAACGCTCGGTTTGACCGTTAGAAATGTACTCTTCGCACCTGGTTTCTGGGTCAAGAGTGCGTCCCAGACTCTCAAAATTCAAAACTCATAACTCATAACTCATAATTATTTAAAGTGCGTTCTTTTTGGTCAGATCCTTTTTTGTGGATTCACCTTTCTGGGGCTGCTACACTGCCGATTTTCCTGGGACTGTGCTTGCTGGGACTCGCAGTGGGTTCTCCCCTGCTCCCTGTCTGGTTAGAAATATTTTTAGTAGCTGTAGCAGGTATTTTTCCTGTGCTGTGGATGCAGTGGTTCCGCCCTTTTTACATTTTTAGTATTTTAGTTGTGGCAGTAAAACCGCAGAATTTAACTTCTGTGCAGCACCGGCTTCTGACTCGGTTTAAAACTAAGTTAAATCAAGGCATCGCTCTTTTTGTAGCTGTTTTGCTGGCAGTAATTTTGTGGCAGCTTTACCGATGGGCCCCCCTGGCGGCTTCGGTGGCTCCCTTTCCTCCTTCCTGGCGGTGGGCTGGATTGTTGTTGGCAGTTGCTGCTTTTTTAGCCAGCAATTTGTTTTTGCAGGTATCTGCTAGTGTCATGGCGGTTTTGCTGACGCCGGAATTAGAATTTGCAGCGACAAAGCCTCATGTTTTAGAAAAAATTCGGCAGGATTTTACGATCGCGCCTTGGCAAGTCGATCGACTTTTGCCGGCTTTGGCAGCCGAGACAACTGTCGCTGTGGCTGCACCCGCAGAGTCAATTGGGCCAGCATCCGGCATAGGGAACTTGTCAGTCGGCAGTATTGTCAACCCAACACCTGCTGACAACAACGGCGTTACATCTCTACCCGAAGACTGGAGCGAAAAAAAGTGAAAGAAAAAATTAAGAGGGGGACAATTGTAGTTTAAGCTACTTTAATTTGTACAGATGTATGCTGTGAAAAAAATAGGCAAGGCCCCTCTTCGGATAGAGATTATTAATAGTCTTAATATTTAATTTTTAACCGCAGGTTGTGGATATTTTAGGTTGGCTCTTTGGAGAGAAGAATCTATAATAGAGAGTGTCAAGGTCACCTTTCAATCCTTACAAGGGATTAAAACAGAGGTATAAAAATATGGCGAATTATCTACCGCTTGCAGAAGAACCTCAAGCCGCAGAGCCGATCGAGCTGTGCGAAGATTCTGAAATCTGGGGCAGTCTCAAATCCGCGATCGGCGCAAGTTCAGGATTTCAACGCTGGCAGCTAGAACTCAATTTTGAGCGTCAGCAGCAAAATGCCACCATCGATCAGCAAGTTCGTTCTTATCTGCGGGAAACTTTAGAAACTTTGGCTTATTGAGTACCATAAAACCAAATATGGCCACGGTTTGTGAATTTTACAGGCCAATTCTGCTGGCATCCCCTCCAATATGCTATGTGAGTGTCTAGAGTGAGTGTCGAGCTGAACTTCGGGCATCAAATTGCAGGGGACAGTATTTCTGCTTACGCAGTGCGGATTAATTTCGGCAGCCTACTGGCCACGCACTTTCAGAGATTTCAAGAGAAAATTAGCCTGAAACCCCCAGACAGAGAGACTGCGGCTGCTATCTGTTGACTGGGCTATTGCCAAAATTCTTTATAAGAATGCTGAACAAAAATAAAATTAACAGTGCTACAGTGGCAGTACATCAAACCATCCACATCAATCTGATTACAAACCTTTTACACCGTAAGCCCTATTTATTTTTCGGCGTTGCTGATTTACGGTATGAAAGGCTAAATATGCCAGTCATAGAAACCAGTATCGACAAAGCTTGGGGATTTTCAACCGATCTTTTTCATACCCTGATTAAGCAACGCCTATTTTTCATTTTGCGTTCATTTTCTGCAGGATCTGCTCTTGGCGCCTAGCAGCAACTTGTGGCCATGTCAACTCCAAAGCTCGCTGACGGGCGGCGGCTCCCATTTTAGCCCGCAAATCAGGAGAATTAGATAGTTTTCGCAGTCCCTCCACCCAGGCGTCAGTATCGTAGGGAGGAAGAATTATGCCCTCAATGCCATCACGCACAACACCACCTCCTCCCATAGGTGAAGCAAGAATGGGCAAACCATGACCCATTGCCTCATAGATGACGAGTGGGCTACCTTCCTCAAGACTGGGAAAGGCAAAAAAGTCAGCTTGGCGATAGGCAGAACTGTAGTCTAAAGCATAATCAAAGTAAACTACATCAGAACGTTTCAGCAAATCCCTGCAAGTTTGAGCGATCGCCGGTTCGAGTTTGCCAAAAATTGTCAGCGATCCATTAATGCCAGCTCGCTCCCAAGCCTGCAAGAGCAGGTGAACCCCTTTGCGGACGCAGGCAAAACCTAGGAAAAGGACGTTAACTTCCTCTGAAGGCGGTTTTGGGGATTGATAATTGGGAAAACGCTCTGGCGACCAACCTTCAGTGGTTAAAAGCAGTTTCTCTTCAGAAACTCCGGCTTCTTGAAACGATTTTAGTACTATCGGACTAGGACAAAACAGAAAGTTAATTTCCTTGAGTTTTTGCTCTTCTCTCTGAATTTTCTCTGGGGTAATGTCGTGTTGAGGTTGCAATCCCAAGCGAGAGTAAGCATCGTCAAGGATACTCTTAGCTTGCCTTTGAGAATTATTAACTCGCTCCCAAAAAATCGCCTTACTCTGCTTGTTAACGCTCTTTACAGTATCTACTGAGGTACCGGGCCACAAGTAGGCAACATCAAAATTTTTGAGCTCTTTGATAAAACGCTTCTCTGCCTTAATTCTGGGAGCACTAGGGCTGCGGTAATACAATGGTGTCAGAAATGACGGAATTGCTTCAACTATATTGGAGTTGCGGCACTCGCGATCGCAACTCGGGACAACCATAAGTGCCTTCAGATCAGGGCCTTGCCATTCTTTGCACACTGAAAAAAATACGTGGCTGATGGCTCGGTTATTACAATGAAATGGGAATAAAGCACTAAGTTTTAACATAGCATTAATTTTTAATCAACTCAATTTTGTCTGCTTTCATCTAAAAATTAGACCTCTTGAATAATAACTTGGACTGGTTCTCCTGTCCAATTCACACGAGTCATTTTTTGTGGGGGGCGTCCCGCCTGCTCAGCTTAATAAAGTGATAAAAAAGAATTTGGCAAGAAGCCTATTCACATAGGAGAGGAATGCTCAGTTTATAGAGCTGTCTTGTTTTATCTTGTTTTATTTAAAAGCAGATTCAGTAACCTGAGAGTGATTGTACTGTAAAACGATAACATTTAAGTAAAATGACTGCCAAGGCGCTAAAAACTAACAAAGCGTTGGGGAGTTAAAAAACATCCTACTTGCTTTTTCTAAAAAACAGCTAGGATGTTTTAATGACAACCGATTTAACGACTTTAGTCTGCTGTTGCTAAAACTAGACTTTTAGCTTGGCCGATTGCCAAACACTTTTTAACAGCCGCAATTACATCTTCCACATCTGCATCTGTTAATTTTGCCGAAATCGGCAAGCTAACTGTATGCCGCCCAATGTACGCAGCATTCGGATAGTCTTCCGGCTGCCATCCAAACATTTCTTGATAGATAGGATGTTCCGGCATACTCATGTAATGTACGCCGACACCGATATTTTCCGCATTGATAGCGTTGAGAAACTCGTCGCGGCTGATTCCTGCTTTGGCTTCATCTACCAGAATGGTGTACAGGTGATAAGCATGAATGGTATCCGGTTCGGGGTTGGCGGGCAAAGTAATGGGCAGATCCGCAAATGCTTCGTTGTAGCGCTGCCAAATCTGCTCCCGTCGCTGCCAATAAGGAGTAATTCGTTTCATTTGATGAATGCCGATCGCAGCTTGCAGATCCATCATATTGTATTTAAAACCGACTCCCACCACTTCGTAGTGCTGGTAACCCGAGTCTCCGAATCGCTTCCAAGCATCTTTGCTCATACCGTGCAGCGCTAAAATGTTGAGCCTGTCGGTATCTTCTTGACTGGCGACCAGAATCATTCCTCCTTCACCCGTCGTGATATTTTTGGTAACATAAAAGCTGAAGCATCCGAAGTCGCCAAATGTGCCTGCTTTCCGCCCCTTGTACTCTGTTTCCATCGCGTGAGCACAGTCTTCAATTAACTTCAAGTTATGACGGCGAGCAATCTCGCACAGCGCATCCATATCGCAGGAACGACCTGCGAAGTGAACAGGCAAAATGGCTTTAGTTTTTGAAGTTATTTTAGCTGCGACTTGAGCCGGGTCAATATTCATTGTCACCGGATCTACATCCGCCAGTATCGGTGTTGCCCCGGCGTGAATAATCGCATTAACGGTGGCACAAAAAGTCATTGGAGTAGTAATGACTTCATCCCCCGGTTTTAACGAAGCAGCGAGGATGCTCAAGTGCAGTGCCGCCGTACAAGAATTGACTGCAATCGCGTACTGGGAACCCTTGTAAGCATTGAATTCGTCTTGAAAACTCATGACTTTCGGGCCAGTACCCAACCAACCTGTTTTCAGGGTTGACACCACTTCTTGAATTTCAGCATCTTCGATCGCCGGAGCACCGAAAACCAAGAAACGGTCTTTTGAACGAATAGGATTGTAGTTCATGTTGCTAATGTTACTCAGTAAATACCGTCGGTATAGTGAAACTAGGCTATCTTGGCAAGTACGGTTTTATTGGGAATTGAGGTGCTGTTAATTAATACAGTCTCTCACCTTTTTTCAACTTTTTTTAGTCAAGAGTTTTGGCGTATAGGTTGCGTAATAGTGTCTTTTATAGCACGAGCTTACTAATTACCCGTGGTTTTTCCCAAGCGCCTGACTCTGACAGCGTTGATATATCTTAAGATAGATAATCTACAATGTCCACCCGATCGTATTTCAGTTTATGGGGGATACACAAGGTGTTTCCCTATTTTTCACTTACAGAGTTTTATGGATCAAAATATATATATTTTATTTGAAATTTGTGTAAAGGATGGAACGTTTATCCCGACACTTCTTTTACAGCCAACTTATACGATTTTAGATTTTAGGTTTGAGAATGCCTGATTCCCGTTAGGTTTGAAGCTTGTCTACTGTTGCATTCTTTTTTTAAAGTCCTGTCAAAATTAGGCAAATTTTGCACAAAAAAATGTAACTCCCCTGTAATTGATGCAGGTTCAGAAACATTGTGCGATCGCTAGAAGCAATCAACCATCCTTCACAACAGCAACTACAGTCTAGGCAGGCGAATCTTATTTAAAATATCTTGCAGTCGTTCTGAAACGCCGCCCAATTGTTCTGACAAAGCTACAAGTTTACCGTAAGCTTCAACTAAGCGATCGCCCTCAACATAAACTTCTGGAGTAGGATAATTCTTCATCGCTTCCAGAAGTGTAATCTCGTTATCATTAGTTGCAGACAGCACCAAGGCCTCGCGCAATGCTTCTCGATTTGCATTCCCAGAAGGAGTGCTAATTACCTGACCGACTTCATCGAGAATTATTTCCCCAACCTTGCTGTTAAGCGTCCGATCCAAAAAGCTTTGACTGACTTTTACCGGTCTCGTCAGACTGTTGCGAACCGCTTCCGGGTCTTTTTTTGCCTTTCCCAGCAGCATTTCTAACGCGGGCGACATTTGCCCAGTTTCTGCAAAAATTTCTAATTCGCTGACGGGTAAAGTCATTCGGATCGCACTGTATTTGAGCACTACCTTTTCGGCAGCCGCCGCAGCATTGCTGTAAAATACAATTCCCGCGCCTGCTGCAAAAAATAACGTCCACCGCCCTTGGAAAAATGATCGACCCATAGTAAAACCTCCCAACATCTTTTTCTACTTAGACTTTGACACATCTCATTAGTTACTGCACAGGCTAAGGTCTTCGGGAAATACCAAATTATTCTATCGCCCCAGCACTTATACCATTTGAGATTTGAGATTTGAGATTTGAGATTTGCGAATGACTGATGACGATCGTGGTTTTGAACACGGGTCTACAGTTGCATGATTTCGGGAACTGGTATTACCTATATCGGATGCTAGGCAAAAAAACTAGGTTCAGGGCGCTTGTACTGGCCTCCCTGTGCGGGGTGTGCACCCTACTGATTCTCTCTCCCAATCTCCCGCTCCTAGCAAAATGCCGAACGCCAGCTCTTCTATCAGTGAAGGCTGGCGCTGGGCTTAAATTTATTTTATATATTTAGGGTCTTTATGAAAGCTGACCCCAATTGAACGAATGACAAGCGGTTTATGATTAGGGCCTTTAAATTTGCTGACCCCAATTGAAGCCACATAATTATAATTACAGGGATCGCTGGCAAACCAGGATTTCATAATAATTTCTTTATATTTCTAACTTTTCCTTGCCTGAAATAGATTTTTGTCTCGATATGTAAATTTTTGTTACTTCGACTTCGGGGATCGACCCTCGGCGCGCTGCTCCCAGCGAAACAGGAACACCATCAGGGCCACAACTCCGACCTGGAGGGCAAAATTAGGCAAAGCAGAACCAATTTCCCGGCCCGAGGCAATTTTAGCGAGGAAAACCAAGCCGCCGATAAAGCCCGAAGCGCCACAAGCTACGTAAACAAACTGTCGCAGAGGCCGGTAGGGAGTGGCCATTTCTGCGGTTAAACGCTCGTATTGTTGGCGGCTGAGGTTGCGCGGGTTTTTTGGGATGTTTGTGCGATCGTCTGAATTGGGGGCTGGCATAGATGTAGGAAATAGGTAAATTAGGATTGGGCGACAAAAACCCCGTTTCTACCAAAAATCCTCTGGCTGACGGTGTAAATACTGCCGAAAAACGGGGGTTTTGGTACTGTGTTCGCAAGTCGAGCGAATATTATACTACAACAAATATCTCACAACTGCCGAAATAAATCACCGCTGAATCCAAACCACAACTGTCTGCAAACAGCCGACAAAAACACCCAAAAGACCTCCTAAATTTACAATTCCCTGCAACTCGCTTTGGACAATTCCCTGAATTGCTAACTCCAACTCTTCAGGAGAAGTACCTTTTACTCGATCGACAATCACCTGGTCGATATTCAAAATCGGGATAGCCTGAGCTACAATATTTTCTAAATCCCGCTCTAAATAGCGCTCTAAAACCAAAGCCAGTTCTTTGCTCACAATTTCCAGGGAAGCGCTCATCACCGCTGAAGTTTGCAATCGATTGAGAATCAACCGCGAAATATTTTCCCAATCAATAGATTTGCTCAACCCCTCCAGTACCTCTGTACCCCGCTGCTGAACGTAGCTGCGAACGCTGTCGCGCATAGTTTTTCGCAACTGTCTCACAGTAGAAACCGGTAAATTTTGCATCGACAAATTTTGCAGCCATTCCTGAATTCGCCCGCGAATTCCCAAAGAAACAGTTAACTCTGCTAAGCGCTGATTTGTCGCTTCTCTGTCATCCAGACAAAAAGTCCGCAGCCGAGTTAAAGTGTTTCGCAAACCAAACAAATTTGCTACTACCCAATAAGTGCCGCTGGTTTTTTCTCGAAACCCTTCATCGATGATCGAAATATTGCGATCCGTCAAAAAGTCGATTAAAGCTTGCCGCAGCACTTCCGGGGGTATTACTACCTGCAACAACCACTCAGCAAGCTGAGCAGCCTGAGCTTCCGTTAGCTGAATCTCCAGCAAAACTTGGTCAAAAATTTGATTTAGCTGAGCTTCTAAAAAATCTTCCCGGCGCGCCAAAACTTTGAGAATTCGAGGCACAGATTCCCCCAGCAAATCTCGCAGAATGTTAGCGAGAATTTTAGCGGTTTTTTGCTCTGCGTCTGCTTTTACCTGATCCAGCGCCAACTGCAACAGCCAAAGAATTATTGACTGCATCCGCTCGGTTTGCAGGAGGCGGCGCGCTAAGTTTTGCAGCTCCTCCGGCGTCAGCAGCGAACCCATAATTGTGTCGGAAATTCGCTTTGCCAAGCGCTCTTGGTTGCGGGGGATCAAGCCTGGAGTGAAAGGCAACTGCCGCCCTTTGATGTAAATAGCTCGATAGGGGCGGAACAGCATTTTGATAGCTATATCGTTAGTGAAATAGCCAATAATTCCTCCCACTACAGGTGGGGCCAACAACAGCCAAATTTCAGACGGATTCATCAATAATTGGGAATTGGGAATTGGGAATTGGGAATTGGGAATTGTTAACTGTTAACTGTTGACAAGTGACAACAGTCAACTGACAACAGTCAACACTCAACTGACTAATACCAATACTCCCATCATAGCTCCGGCAATGGGGTAGTGGGTGGCGGAGGCAAATCCGGCTTGGCGGGCGATCGCTACTTGCTCCTGGCCGATCGGGAATTTTTCTAAACTAGGATTAATGTAAGCATATTCTTGAGTCATACCAAATTGCTGAGCAATGGGCACTACGAGAGTGTCTAGATAAAACTGCTGAAAGCTCCGCATTAGGGAATTGCTGGGGCGGTGGAGGTCGAGAATAGCTGCTTTGGCACCGGGTTTGAGCACGCGGTGCAATTCCTGAAGACTGCGGGGGATATCAGTCACGTTACGCAGGCCG
The DNA here is from genome assembly GCF_036701355.1 of Microcoleus sp. Pol12B3. Taxonomy (NCBI): domain Bacteria; kingdom Bacillati; phylum Cyanobacteriota; class Cyanophyceae; order Oscillatoriales; family Microcoleaceae; genus Microcoleus; species Microcoleus sp. Pol12B3. The sequence goes on along the minus strand of NZ_JAUBQS010000021.1, from coordinate 83,281 downwards.
TAACCCATTGTGGCGCAGTCGAAGTAATTGTCAGCAAAAGGCAAGTTTAGGGCATCAGCTTCTACCCAGGAAATGGGACTTATAGGGGTGAGAAAAGGTCGATCGCGCCTGGCCGCCACGGCCAATTGTTCGGCGGAAAAATCTACTCCAAATACGCAACCGGTCGGCCCTGCTTGTTTGGCCAGCAGCAAAGCTAGATCCCCGCTGCCGCAGCACAAGTCTAAACAAGTATTTCCGGGGCCGGCACTGCTCCATTTCACCGCCATTTGCTTCCAAATTCGGTGTTGCCCAAAGCTCAACCAGTCGTTCAATTGATTGTAAACTGGTGCTATTCGATTAAATATAGTTTTAATTTGTTCGGGGTTATTAGTCATTTCTAATTTTTCATGGGTGATCGATAATTGGTAATTTATCAGCCGAAAAAATAATTAATCCGTGCTTTCATGTCATGCTGTCGCCAGTCATTAATGCTTTTTTATTTGTTAGCGAGCGGTGAGCTTTTGTCGAGAATCATTGGTTTGCTATCATTTTAAACTCAAGACTTAGAGCCGACTAAGGACTAATGACTGATGACTCATGACTGATGACTAATGACCCTGAAAACTCGTCAATACCAAAGCAACTTCTTGAGCGGCGAGGTGAACTGTTGTGAGTTCGTCGGGGCGCAGGGAACAAGGTTGCTTCCACTGCATGGAAATCAGGGCGATCGATCGACCTTTGTGAATCACTGGGATGCTCAGGTGAGCTTGAATGCCTGAGTTCTGATAGTGCGGCAGACTAGCTAGGGCGGTGTCGAGCCCAATATTCACAGCACCCTGAATAGTTTGAGAGCTAATTGCTTCTCGAACCAGAGGGTCATCTGCCAGCCAATTTTCCACAGTTGAACCCGTGGTGTGAGTGCCTTGGAGCGGTATTAAAACATTTTCTTCCACCAGTTGTAAAATGCAATAGTCCGCCAAAAAATTATCACTTATAGCAGTAGCAATTGGGTCTAAACTTGCTTCCAAACTCGGATAATCCACAGCCGTTTGCATGATTGTTGCTAACAGTTGTATTTGATTTTGGGCGCGATCCAATTCCTCAGTTCGCTGCTTGAGAATTTCATAAGTCTCGGCAGCCTTTTGAACCACCATTTTCAGTTCGTTCGGGTCCCAAGGCTTGGTGATATACTTGTAAACCTGTCCTGAGTTAATCGCATCCACCAAGTCTTCAATGTCCGTAAAACCAGTCAAGATAATTCTGACCGTATTCGGAAACTGCGGCACGGTTTTGCTCAAAAACTCCGTTCCCTTCATTTCGGGCATCCGCTGGTCGGAAATGATGACGGCGACCTCGCCTTCGATGCCGAGGACTTCCAAGGCGCGAATTCCGCTCTCAGCTTTGAGCACGTTAAAATCTCGTCGGAAAGTGCGGTAGAGTAAATCCAGATTGTCTGGTTCGTCGTCTACTACCAGCATTTTGGGCTTTTTCGGTCTGTGTAGGGTCATGAGCTGGCGTTTAATTTGATCGAGCTCTGAAATGGCATTATCCATAACAATACGATAAACTCCCCTTTGTAAATTTAGGCGAGCAACTATTCTGTAACAATAGTCTCATAACTCACTTACTATTAATCTATCGCTCTGCCGCGACACGAGCCTTGCCGGTATCCAATCACACATAACTTAGCGCTAGTTTTTGATTCAATTATGACTGATACACCGCAAGATTCATCCCCTCCTGCATCTGCATCCTCCACAAATGCTGTGGATGCCGAAAAGTTAATTCGATCGCTCCGCCGAAAAGAAGGCACTTGGGTAGAGTGGGGACAAGCCTGCACTGCACTCCTAAAAGCTGGCTACAACTCTCAAAGGATTTTTGAAGAAACTGGTTTTGAGCCAATTCAGCAAAATCAAGTAAGCGTCGCAGCCCAAGTTTACACCAGCATGGTAAATGCTGGGGCTTCAGAGGAAGTTCGATCGCACTTCTTGAAAAAAGGTAGCGATATCTTATACGAGTTTCGGATTCTCTCTCAAGTAGAGCGGGCCGGGGCCGCTGCTTTGATGCTAACCCACAATTTGGATGTTGACGATGCTCGCCAAGTTGCTAAAGCAATCAAGGAGTTTTCGCACTTCGGGAGTCTCCCTCAAGGGTTCACAGACACTCCCGGCGATGCTATGGCTTACCAATGCTGGCAATTAGCGAGACAGAAAAGCGATTTGCAAGAGCGATCGCGCTTAATTGCTCGCGGTTTAAAATTAGCTAGCAGCCAAACCGCTAGGGCGCAAATCGAGCAGTTGCTGGTCGATTTTACGGTAGTTCCGAGAAGGGAAGCGCCCCGCTTACCAGTCTACCGACTCGATACCGAGGAACAATTGCCCCGGATTGTCCCGGTTGTGGGCAAATTGCCGCTTTCTACGACAGATTTGCTGGCAGTGCCTTTGCCGGAGGAAATCGAGCCGTTCCGAATGGTAAAATTTTCTGGAGCCGGAGCTTGGGTGGCGATTCCCGGATGGCAAGTAATTTTGAACGCTGAAGATCCGGTGGCTGTTTTGGAAATGAGCGATAGATTGCCGGTACCGCTGCAAGGCAAAGTTGAAGAAGTTTTGATTATTGCCGATCGAGCCCAAAGACAGTGGGATGCTGAGAGTTATTTCCTCGCCGATAACGCTGGCAATTTAGAATTGTACTGGTTTGAACAATCCCCGGATATTCCTATTTTGGGGCGAGTTGTTCTGGTGATGCGTCCCAAAAAGATTGTGGATGAAGACTATACCAAAGATGGATGGCAAATTGATGATTAGTCACTTGACTGTTGACTGTTGACTGTTGACCGTTGACTGGAAAGCTAATAACAACGAACAACTGACAACTGACAACGAACAACTCACTACTGAGGCGGTTTCGGTTCTGGAGTGGTCGGATTAGAATGCTGTTTCTTAAATCGATTAAAGCCGTAAACCGCAGCCGCAATTAACAGAAAATAAGGACTATAAGCCAACAGCCAAATACCCAAAGCAAACAAACCGAGCGTCAATTCGCCCACAGAATGAGTCGCTTTCCCCCAAGTTTCCTGTACCCGCAAACCTAGAGAAGGTTCGGGAGTTTGTTGAGCAGATACTGCTGCTTCTAGAGTTAAGCTAATAGTCGAATAGGCTACTTGATTTCGCAAACTTTTTAACTGAGCGTCAATGCGTTCGATCGACTCCCGAATATTGCTCAACTCCTGAGCAGCTTTGAGCACGTCGCCGACAGAGCCCGATCGCTCCATAATTTTTAACACCATTTCCTCCGATTTGCGGAGGTTCCGCAGCCTAGCCTCGCTGTCAACTAATTGATCGGTAACATCCTCAGCCGTCAGAGAACGGTTCTCGACAGTTCCGAGTTTTGCCAAAGCCTCTAAAGTCGTTTCTAAACGTTCTTGAGGCACGCGAATCTCCACAGACGCCGTTTGGCGGACACTCGAATCCGGCGGCTTTTGATTTTGGAAACCCAAGATATCGCCTTGCTGTTTTTCGACAATATTAGTAACAGATTTAGTGCTGGCGTCAATAGATTTGACAACTACACTGAGTTCGGCTTTTTTAATCAGTTGGGGACGGGTTGCTGGAGTTTCTGCTGCTTTTTTTGATGAACCAGGAGCTTTTGACCTTTGGGCTGCTGGCTCTGCTGCGGGTGGGGGTGGTGGAGCCGATGCGGGAACTTGGTTTTCACGGATGCTAGATGAAGCTTCGCCGCCTGTAGCATTGGGCAGTGGAGATCCGCAGCTAGGCAAAGCAATGGTTGAAGATAAAGTTAAGAATAACGCCACAGCAAAACGAGTTGTGCTTTGGTTAGCTGGGTTTGGGTTTGGCTTGAGCGGGGGCGAATTGGTTTTGAGGTGAGTTTCCATTTGGGTGATTCCTATAAAAAAGGCTTGGGTATTGAATTTTATGCTGGTTTCAATTTAAGCTTCAATAGATAGTGTTAGTTTAGCCGATACCGAAATGGAAACGGTAGAGGTTGAATACTTGGGGATTTTTAACCGCAGATGTAGGTCGATCGATGTTGGCGCAATGACGGTTTGGGTTCTGCGCAGAGGCGATCGCAACTAAAGCAAGTAGGTTTCTGATACCGTTTGAAAATGCTGAATCCCACAAATATTTTTCTAATCTAAAATCTAAAATCGCATGACAGATGAATTTGATACTGATTTTATGCGATCGACAACCCAGATCGATCGCCCGGATGTAGCCTCAGCGCTTTCAGAATCAGGGTTTGCGGCAGTTTTGCGAGAACAAGCTTGCCTTAAAATTCGCGAAAGCTTGCGTGCGGGGCAGCAGGACATGGCGGATTGGCAAGGCGGCCCCCTTGCTGTTTCGGCAGTTCCGGGGGCCGGGAAGTCTACGGGAATGGCTGCTGCGTCGGCAATTGCGATCGCCCGCAACCAGCTTCACAGCCGCCGCCAGTTAATTGTCGTGACGTTTACGCGATCGGCTGCTGCTAATATTAAAACTAAAATTCGGGAAAGATTGGCAGAATTGTCTTTATCTCAAGGCGGTTTTGCGGTGCACACTTTGCACGGTTTAGCTTTGAATATTGCGATGCGGCATCCTGATTTGTCGGGTTTAAATTTAGAAAATTCAACCTTAGTTACTCCAACTCAAAGTCACCGATTAATTCGCACCTGTGTAGAACTTTGGATTGCGGAAAATCCCCGCCGATATCAAGTTTTGTTGGAAGGACAGCAATTCGACGGAGAGGAAACGGAGAGGCTGCGGCGGCAATCGGTTTTGCGGACGGAAATTTTGCCGCAGGTAGCGAAAACTGTGATTCACGAGGCGAAATCTTCGGGTTTATTTCCCGAACAGTTGTTAGAAATGAACGCTCTCGATACTGGGGACGGTTATGAGATTTTAGCTGTAGCTGGGGGTTTATATCAAAAATATCAGGCTTTGTTGAGGAGTCGGGAATTTATCGATTACGACGAGATGATTTTAGCCGCTTTGCGGGTGTTGGACAATCCGAAGGCGAGGGCGATCGAGCAAAAGCAAGTATTTGCTGTTTTTGAGGACGAAGCGCAGGATTCTACACCTTTGCAGACTCGGCTTTTGGAAACATTGGCGATCGATCCCGATCATCCTACTTTACCTCCCAATTTTATCAGAGTTGGCGACCCAAATCAAGCGATTAATTCTACTTTCACTCCCGCAGACCCGATTTATTTTAACCAATTTTGCGATCGGTGCGAAGTGGAAAATAAGTTAGCGACAATGGACGGCGCCGGCCGTAGCACCCAGGTGATTATCGATGCAGCTAACTTTATGTTGCAATGGGTAAATAGCTCGAAATTAGCGGGAACCGAACAGCCTTTTCGCGACCAAACTATTAAGCCAGTCCCCAGCCATGACCCGCAGCAGAATGCAAATCCGGCTCCCATTGGTCGCGGATTAGAATTGCATACTCCCCGCGATATTTACCATACAATTGAGTTAATTGGCAAGCGGGTAATTGAGTTAGTTGAGGAATTTTTACCCACAGATTTTGATTTTGGCAGGGATGGCAAAGATATCGATTCAGGGGGAGAAGCGAGGGAGGGGGAAAATAATGCCAAATTGCCGTTAGAAAATCTGAAATCGATGGCTATTTTGGTGCGGGAAAACAAACAAGGTAAGTTTATTAAAGAAGTCCTGGAAAATCCTCAAAAACACGGATTAAGCTTTGATTTGCGGAAATACGGGATTAAAATTGAGGATGTGGGAGAGCGGGACAGACATTCTCAAGTACCTTGGGAAATCTTAACACTGCTGCAATTCCTCGATCGCCCGCACTCTCCAGACTACCTGAAAGCAGCCTTAAAGATTTTGAGCGATCGGCAACTGATCCCCAAACAAGACTACAATGCTTTTGCCACTAGCCCCGAGCAATTCCTTTACCCAGGCCCGCTAGACCCGCAGCAGTCAGACCCCGTTCGCAAATGCCGCTATTTTTGCTGCGGTTTGCTGCAAGCTAGCTTAGAACTGCCACCCTACCAAATCATTTCATTCTTAGCCTTAGCGCTGCAATACGATCAAACAGAATTAGCCACCGCCGACAAATTAGCAGAACGGGTAGCAATCCAAACAGCCGGCAACAATTCAATGCGTAATATTTTGGATGTACTAAGCGAAATTGTCAGTTCCGAAAGATTTGAACCTGTGGATGCAGACGACAAAATAGAAGAACGCTATACCAGCAAAGGTCAACTAACAATTATTACCATGCACAAAGCTAAAGGATTGGATTGGGATTGTGTATTTTTGCCGTTTCTGCACGAACAAACCATCCCCGGAAATTTGCGTGTTTTGCCGCAAGCCCGATTTTTAGGAGATTTCACTTTAGCAGAGGTAGCGAGAGCACAAATTCGAGCAAGTTTGCACGAAAAATATCCTTTACCAAATCTAGGCGAAGCCTGGGAACAAGCAGGTTATTTGAAAACAGCAGAAGAGTTTCGACTGCTGTATGTGGCGATGACGCGAGCAAAAAGTTTGCTGTGGATGGCGGCGGAGAAAAAAGGGCCTTTTACTTGGAACAAACCAGAGAATTTACAGGAGCAAAAACCTTGTCCGGTAATGCCTGTTTTGAAGCAGAGATTTCCGAGTAATGCGATATAAAAGAAGTAAGAAGTAATCAGTAATAATTAGCTTGTTCCCAGCTCTACTCATGGGTGACAACTTAACCTGAAGTTCCCCGATTTGTTGCTCCGATTACCCAACAATAAATATGTGCTGCCTCTATCTGTAATTCCTACTGCTCAACTATCCTTCGTTGCCCGATCGCCCTTAGCTTAAAATGGTGTTTCTGCCTGTAAGTGCAGCTTTTCTCCCAACTGCGGATGCTCAAACGAAAGTTCCCGCGCGTGCAAGTGTAGCCGATTCGCAGCAGCCCGACATCCGTAAAGTCGATCGCCCAAAATCGGTATCCCCAACCCTCGAACATCCGCTGCATGAACCCTCAATTGATGAGTGCGTCCCGTCAGCGGCAAAAACTCGACGCGATCGCAATTTCCCTCCCTCGCCATTACCTGAAAGCGAGTAACACTGGGTTTTCCGCACTCCCAATTGACTTCCTGGTAAGGGCGATTTTCTGGATCGCCCCAAAGTGGGAGTTCGAGCGTCCCCGCATCCATTTTTACACTACCCGAAAGCACCGCTTCATAAACTTTGTGAACCTGCTTTTTTGCAAATTGCTGCCTGAGTTGACTGCTAGTTTCTTTGTCTTGCGCCAATAGCAAAATCCCCGATGTTTCCCAATCTAAACGATGCACGACTGTCAAATTTAAACTATCCAGTAACAAGTTACGCAAACGACTGAAAACACTATCTTGATTTTCCAGATAACGACCTGGAACTGACAGCAAACCAGAGGGTTTATTGACTGCAATCAACCATTTGTCTTCATAGATAATGGGTAGCATTTGCGTAACGGGCAAGATGCCCGTTCCACAATAAAAATTATTGCTTGTGGGGAGTAGGGGTTGGGCTTCTAGCCCGCCCGTCAAACCCTCATTTATATTAGAAACAATCGGATTTTGAGCCAATCCTGACAGCAAAAAACCCATCAACGGCTGACACCGATCGCCACAAGCACCATAAAATTCTCCCTGTATCTTATCCCCCGATGGCGGCCCCCACCAAAACTCAGCCATTGCCAGCGGTTTCAGATTGTGTACTGCCGCGTAGTGGAGCAATTTTGGCGCGCAACAGTCGCCGGTGCCAGTGGGAATAGAATTGGTTGGCATCAATGAGGATAGCGAGATAGATTTTCCCAAAAAATTCACCAGAGTGTAAGCTGCGTGCATTTGCGTTTGAAGTTCGCGGGAAAGTTCTTTTCGCCGCTGTTTCAGCGCCCGCATCCGCCCATCGGCAGCTTCAATTAATTGTTTTAGCGGCTGCAATGTTTCATCCCGCTGCCGTTTTAATTGCCTGCGTTCCATTTTCTCCAAACGGCTTTCTTGATTCAGTTGTTCCAGGGCAATTTCTAGTGTTTCTGCTGCGAGAGTTTGACACAGTAACTGGCGTTTTTCGTCTCGCAGCAGCTTGCAATTGCGATGCCGATCGCTCAATACTTGCATTTGCACTTCAAACTCCCGAAATAAGGCTTCATACTCTTGTCGCTGCGGGAGTTGATTCAGTGCAATAAGTTCCTGTTTCATCGCCTCCAATTGAGTTAAGGTGCGGGCTTCCTCGCAAGCAACACGATCTCGTCCCGGAATCGGTGGCACCCAGCCCTCAACAATGCTGCAACCGTTCAGCAGCCCGGAAAATGCTTTGAGTATCCCCTGTTCCCCCGAAGGCATCTCCACCAGTAATATGCCGTACATCTTCCCTTCGCGATCGTAGGAATCGTCAGCCGCCAGGTACTGCATCAAACCCCGCGCGAGATCCTCGGACATTCGAGTGCGCGGCAGTCTCAGCAGTTCGCCACTTTGAGGACATCGGCCTTCGTACCAATAATTCGGCTGCGAGTCGATCGACTCCCAATCGCAGTCAGTGAAATCTAAAAGCGTGTGCAACTCTAGCATCTTAAATTTGGTTTTAAACTTGAATTAGGGCATATGTGCTTGTGTCCTCGATGCTTTCGGTCAATCGAAAATTGAAAATCGACTGACCGTATCTTACAGGGGTGTACCCAAAGTGAGAAGGGTGCATAATTTTATACCTACTCCAATTAAGTAAAAAGGATTTGTCGCACCAAGCCTGATATGCTAAATTTGTTTCAAAACAGCAGCGATATTAAGAAAAGCATAAGTTAATATATAAGACCGCAAGCTTGTTATCCCACTAAATTTTTATGTGAAAGGCGTATGCCAGACCTCTCGACTTCGGCTCCCGAAAACTCCTCAAACCCCCAGCCAGCCCTGCTGCCGCCGATTTTAAGAATTTTTGCAGCATTTCCCGATTACGATCGGGGCAATAGATTGTACGCATCGGGAAGGTACGAAGCGGCAGTGCTTTGTTACGGAAAAGCGGTTCAAATTAAGCCGGACTGGGCCAGGGCGTGGCTGAATCTGGGCAAAGCTTACAAGCAACTGCACTCCTACGCAGAAACCGTAGCCTGCGCCGATCGAGCTACAGCAATTAATCCCGAAGAATACTGGGCTTGGATGCTGCGGGGCACAGGGCTGTTAAGTTTGCAAAATCACTCAGAAGCGATCGCGGCATTCGACACCGCAATTCAAATCAATTCAGAAAAGCACGAAGCTTGGTATCAGCGGGGCAGAGTTTTAGAGGAATTGCAGCAGTGGGATGCAGCCGCAACCTGTTACAAGAAAGCAACCCAACTTCATCCGAATTTGCCCGCCATGTGGTATCGGCAAGGCAACGTGTTGGTTCAAGCGGAGCGCTATCCTGAAGCCGTGGCGGCTTTCGAGCGCGCGCTGAAACTCGTCCCGACTAATTGGGAAGCTTGGCTGAACCGAGGTTTGGCTTTGATGAAAGCCGAACGCTACGCTGAAGCTGTAACTTCTTACGATCGCGCCATTCAACTGCAACCACAAAATAGTCTGGCTTGGTTCAATCGCGGCATTGCTTCAGCAAAATTGCACAAATATGCAGAAGCGGTGACAGCTTACGATCGGGTACTGCAAATGCAACCCAACGACTGCGAAGCTTGGTTTTATAAAGGAATGGCCCTCAAACACCAGTGGGCCGACGCGGCAATTGCTTGTTTCGATCGGGCAATTCAAATTAATTCTTTTTATCCCGAAGCATGGATCGGGCGCGGTCAAACCTTGTCAGAATCGAGAGATTTTGAAGGGGCGATCGCTGCATTTGACAAAGCCATTCAAATTAATCCAAATTTCCCCGAAGCTTGGCTGGGTAGAGGCATCGCCCTAGCAGGATTGGAACGCTACAAAGAGGCAATTATCGCTTACAGCAATGCCCTACAAATTGAAGGTAATTTTCTAGAAGCTTGGAACTTGCGAGGCGAAGCTCTGGAAAAATTACAGCAATACGAAGAAGCGATCGCCTGTTTTGATAAAGTAATCTCTCTGACTTCACAAGCAGAAATTACATCAAAAGTAGGTTTGCAGCAAGGCGCAGCGCTGGAAAAATTGCAGCGTTACGAAGAAGCCGTCGCAGCTTACAACCGCGTACTAAAAATCGTGCCAGACAATTTTGAAGCTTGGTTGCAACGCGGCAACGCTTTATCAAAATTGCAGCAGTACGAACAAGCTCTAGCATCATACGATCGAGCAATTACTGTCTGGCCGGACAACTATCAAGGCTGGGTACAGCGAGGTTTGATCCTAGGGGAAATGCAGAATTATTCCCAAGCACTCGTCGCTTTTGACCAAGTGATTCAACTCAAGCCAGACAACTGGGAAGCTTGGGCGCAGCGGGGCGACGTTTTGCAAAAATTGCAGCGAACTCAAGATGCTATTAGCTCTTACGGAGTCGCCCTCGAAATCAAACCCGATTACTACGAAGCTCTAGTCAGTCGAGAAGAATTGAGACTCAAGGGCGCGATGTCAGGAAAGTGGTAAGGGGAAATTGACAAATAGTTTTGAAATTGCTTTGTTCCTCGTAAGACCGCGCTGGCGTAAAGCTTGAACTATTTATTTAACTTAAAACTAAAAAAACTTCCCTCTTCTCTCTTCCTCTGCGTTCTCTGCGCCCTCTGCGGTTAATAAAAAAATCTAATTCCCCAAACAATTAGTATTGCTATATCCGCCTGAATATCCTGAGCATAATTAGGGCTTGCTGAATTAGTTTTCCAAGTAAACACTGTATGGAGGGTGTTAGCAAAAAAAGGTGGAAGAGTGCAAGATAAACAGGTAAAATAGCACAAAATCCTTGCATCGCCATTTGCGATCGTGTACGGAAAATTTGAGCTTGTTCCCCTCCGGGCCTTGGACTTTGAACTAGCTTTCCGGCTCTAAATTGTCAGCCCTCAACCTTTTTTATACTGATACCCTTGCCATGAGATGTTGTAGAAAAAGATCGGACCAGTGTCGCGGACAAAAAAGCCTTGGATACGCCGATGGTCGATCGAACCATCAGAATCTGTTACCAAAAAAATGATGAAATTTCTAGTTTTGAGAGTTCCTAGACCCGGCAGTGAAGGCTTTTAACTCAATAGCATCGTGACTGCAAAACACGCGCACATCTTTACTATGCTGCACCGATAAGGCGTGCAGCCGGTCTTGATTGAGCAACCGAGCCTTGCGATCGACCTCCATCATCCATTGGTAGGCGCGCAAACCGGGTGTGCAGCGTCGGTTAGCGGCATCCATCTCGTGTCGGTAGAAATAGGCATCCCCTGCGTGCAGAAGCCAGCCATCGGGTGTATCAATGGCAATGCCAGCATGACCGCGCGTGTGCCCCACCAACGGGATTAACAAAATTTCCGGCGGCAGCCCGTCGAGGTCGCGGACAGCTTCAAAACCGAACCAAGGTTCGCCACCCGCCGAATAGTATTTCCAGCGTTTGACTTCATCCCACTGCCCCGGACGATAGCGCCTTTTTGTGATGAAACCGTGCCGATCCTGTGCGGCATCGATTTCAGCCTGCATGACGTGTACGGTTGCTTCCGGGAAATCCTCTAGACCACCGGCATGATCGAAATCGAGGTGGGTGAGCACAATATGGCGCACATCGCTTGGTGAAAATCCGAGCTGTTCAATTTGATGGATTGCCGTGTACTGGCGATCGAACTGGATGTTATTAAAATGGACGAAAAACGGGCTGAGCCGGGAGTAAGGCGACTCGATATCCCGCAATCCGAAACCGGTATCGATCAGAACAAGTCCCTGATTCGTTTCAACGAGCAAACAGTGGCATACGAGGTTAGCCGTCAAACCGCGACTGAAGCCATCGAAAAGCGCCCCTCCAATGGGACACATACAGCCACAATTGAGATGATAAATTTGCATAAATGTGCTGCACTAAATTACTTAGGCGGGAACCATTTATTCCTCAGTTCGCATCCAATGCCGATGCTGCATAATGTCATCGATGAACGCCTGAGAAAACTTCGCTAAATCGTCACTACCGGGAGAAGTAAACACGCTTTTATCGGCTGCAACCTTGCCATTATCTGCGATGTTTACTTTCTTTAAATGTGCACATAAGAATAGTAAGACCGGCGCGAATTATTTGTTAGCAGAACCCGGTTCAGTAAGCCGGCGGTGCATTTCGGCATTGACGGTATCAGGCAAAACTTTGCTGGCGCTGGCTAGAATCTTTGTCTTGAGTGAACCGGCGATAATGTCGTCCTTACCCGCCATCAGCGCCTCGAAGCCCTGCTTGGCAACTTCGGCCGCGTCGTCTTTCTGGTCTGCGCCCGCCTTCGTGTCGTCCATTCCCGCCCGATGGAAGAAATTGGTATTCGTCGGTCCTGGCATCAGCGCGGTAACGGTGACGCCTGTGTCCTTTAACTCGTTACGCAGCCCTTCTGAGAAAGAGTGTATAAATGCTTTAGATGCCGCGTAGACTGCCTCGAACGGGCCGGGCATTAGGGCGGCAATTGAGGAAGTGAATAGAATCCGTCCCTGGCCCCGATCGACCATATCCTTAACTACCCGTTTAGCCAAATGCACAGACGAGACAACGTTGAGGTTAATCAGATTTAGTTCGTCCTTCAAGTCTGTCTCGCGGGCAAAGTCGCCCCCGACGCCGACACCGGCATTAATTGCGATCGCATCCACTGGCCGATTAGTCACTTTTATCTGGTTGTAGAGCGCCTCAACACCGTCGTAGGTAGCGAGGTCTGCCTCCACTGTCTCGACTTTGGCACCGAGCCTCTCAAAGGCTTGAGCTGCTTCATTGATGCTCGCTCCGGTGGCGGTGACTAGGAGATCGAATCCGTTTTGAGCGAACTGTTTGGCGAGTTCGTAGCCGATACCGTTAGAGGCACCCGTCACGACAGCCAAGGGCCGGGTCAACGAACTGTTTATAACCATCTAAAATCCTCTGTTACTGCTTCACGCTCGTTTGTCTAGACTTGCTTTTCTCTGTACCAGACAATCTTTGTGGACTGTGGGCTTTCAACTTTTACAATGCTAGGGAGGTAGGAGAGCGATCGCATCTTTCCCAGGACATAAGCTTTTAGGCATTTAAATACGGTCTAATCGAAAACAAACTTCATGCAATTAGTGTAAAAATGACAGCCGAGAATCATCTTAGAGAAAGAGCAAATAGAGAAACTACATAAAGCCTTACAAAATGAATAAAATGGAAATCTTATTGAAATAATTATATTTAGATAGCAATCCTTGCAGGAGTCGTAATTTTTTTACCCCACCCCCACCCTCCCCGCGAGTTCGGGGAGGAAGTAAGAAATTCACAAATGATGCGAGGATTGCTATATATGTATAAAAAAATGCGCGTAGATATGGCTAATAACTCTTTTGATAATTATTTGGGAACCGTTATTCTCTGGTGCTAAATCGGAGGCGATGAGAAACGGGAGATGAAAGAGGGGAGATTGACTCGGAAGATTAATCCTGGGCTAAAAACATTTATCTCTGGGGGAAGGGGGAGGATGCTTGCCCAGGGAGAACAGTGCGTGATGTTAGTTATAAGTGAATCTCAGGCACTGTTCTCAATCAGACCCAATCAACCTGGTAACAGCGACGAAAAATCTCAGATATCAGGTCGATCGCGCAGCAAGAAACCAAGCGCATGACGCCCAGAGTGTAAGATGTCAGTTATCACGAATACTTTCGGTTGCCAATTGCCCGATCGCCCCCAAAATTGAAAATTATCACAGCCAATTGCTGATTCTGCTGGCTTCATGTTATAGTGGTTTCCCAAGAATTAAATTCGGTTGCGTAGTTTGTTGGTATTTATTTACAAGCGTCTCTCCGAATCTAAGTCTCTGCACCCTAATGATTCTGGAGATTTTATGTCGATTTACGTGGGTAATCTTTCATATGAGGTAACATCAGACGACCTCAACGAAGTATTTGCCGAGTACGGTACTGTAAGCCGCGTCCAAGTGCCAGTGGACCGGGAAACAGGCAGGATGCGGGGTTTTGCTTTTGTGGAAATGGCAAGCGAGGCAGAAGAAGCAGCAGCCATCGCAGCTCTAGACGGTGCTGAGTGGATGGGCCGCGACTTGAAAGTCAACAAAGCCAAACCTCGCGAAAACAACAACAAACGCTCTTCGGGCGGCGGCGGTGGCTGGGGCGACAACGATCGCTCTTCACGACGCTACTAAGCTTTGACACTGAAAATTTGAGTTTTGGTAGTTGACGGCAGGTGCGAATGCTGCTTTTTTTTCCAGTTGTTCGATCGACCCATCAAATAAAACTCCCAAACCTCTAAATCAGTTTTGCCCCCTCTTTGGAGGGGGCTTTGTTTTTGGCGAAAAATCCCGCCAGGTACGTCTGCGATGCAGTTCCCACTCTAGTTCGTGATTCGATACCCTCTTAACTGCTTTCTTTAAGAGGCTGTCGGGATTTCGCGGTTCGACTCCTGTAATACCAATTTAATGTGAAGTTGCACATATCTCGATCCCCCTAAATCCCCCTTAAGAAGGGGGACTTTGATCGGAATCTTGTCCCCCCCTTACTAAGGGGGGCTAGGGGGGATCGGATTCTATGCAACCTCATAAAAAATTGGTATAAACTATCAAACTAGAATTAAGCAGTAAGAAAAGTTAGAATAACGGCAAAACTGAATATTGCCCAGAACAGCAAAAATATCTTTACCGAAGATTAGTTGAGAAAACCAGCCGAATATCAGCCAATATCTTGATTTTGCCTCAATAATAAAGATGTCCAAGGTCTACAGCACGGCGGAACTCATTAAAATCCTCGAAGAAGAGCGCCAAGCCTGCTTGCATGGGCGGCGTCTCAACTTGACTGAAACTCCTGCTACAGGCAACCCCGTGATTGACCGCTTTCTCAAATCTGAGGGAGTTCAGAAGTTCACTGCTTATCAAAATTTTAAGGCTGCCGTACACGAATACCAGCGGGAACATCAAGTTTCTGGGATTGTCTGGCGGGAAATGGCGGTTAAAGGCAATACTCTACGCTATCCGGCAGTGGATGACGAATTAATAGCTCTACCGGTTGATTTGATTACGTTGAAGGCAGCTAAGATTGCTATGTTGGAATTCTGGCAGCAGGTAACAGCCGGGATGGATTTGTATTTAAGCATTAACAGCGGGAAGGATTTTCGATCGATCGAGCCGGTTGATGTAGAGGCTATAGCCCAGCGCACAGAATGGGCCAGTCTCTCGAAGTGGGAAAAGTTGGATTTTCTAGAAATTTTGTTGCAGTTGGGCTGGGGGAAGCCGGAGGAAGCTTATTATAAGCGGGGATGGCCGACATCGGGCAGCGAGTACATTCACGCCGTCAAACCCGGACAGCGGCCGATTTGTTAATTAGTCAGTAGTCAGTAGTCATAGTGCTGTCCCCGCTCGCGAACGTTATTAGTCAGCAGTCAGTAGTCAGTAGTTACTGATTATTGGGAGATATTCAAAACAAATAACAAATAACAAATAACAATTGGCAATTGGCAATTACCAACTGCCAACTGTCAACTGTCAACTGTCAACTGTCAACTGACATCTGACATCTGACAAAGCATCAAGCCAAACCACTGATTTGGATCTGTCCAAACTTGCACCGGCATTAAACCACGCTGCGAAAGTTCTGTCTTTACAGTATGGAGATTAAACTTGCGCGATATTTCGCTGCGGATAGTTTCTCCCGCTGCAAATTCAACCGTTAAATTAAGAGAACGCAACTGAACTGTTTGCGCTTTTTTACTTTTTAAGTGCATTTCAATTTGACATTCCTCTTGATTGTAAAAAGCCCAATGCTCGAACTGTCCTAAATCAAAATTTCCCTCATATTTTCGATTTAAATGTCGCAGCATATTCAAGTTAAATGCTGCCGTTACTCCTTGACTGTCATCGTAGGCAGGCTCTAAAATATCCTTAGATTTGTCCAAGTCAATTCCCAGCAAAAAATACTCTCCCGGCTGCAATGCACCGACAATTTGCGAGAAGAACAAATCGCATTCTTGAGCGTTGAGATTGCCGAGGGTACTGCCGAGAAAGCAAATCATTCGGGTTGGCAACGGCGACGGTGCAATTTTAGCTAAGGCTAATTCGTAGGTGCTGACAAGTCCGTGAATCTGGAGCGACGGATAATCTGCCAACAGTTGACAAGCGCTGCTTTCTAGGATACTAGGACTGATGTCGATCGGCAAATAATGCAGGGGATACTCCAGTTGACTGTAAGCATCAAGGAGAATCCGAGTTTTGGTGGAACTGCCGCTGCCGAGTTCCACAATTTCGCAGGGGCCCGTTAAATTTGCGATCGCCCCCGCGCACCGCTGCAAAATAGCCGTCTCAGTGCGCGTCAAATAGTATTCCGGCAACTGGCAAATCAACTCGAACAGGTTTGAGCCGCGATCGTCGTAGAAATACTTGGGAGGCAGGGATTTGGGGGTTTGAGTCAACCCGCTAACTACATCGCTGCCAGCATTGATTTCTGCGGGTGTCAGTGCCGCAGCGCTCACCAGTCGCTCTAAGTGCAGTCGGTTTTCTTTCGTTGAGGCTGAGTTTGTCGTGTCGGACAGTCTTGGGGATTTCATAAAGTAATTTTTAGATGCACATATCGGTATAGCACGCAGTCACGTTGCCAAATATCGCGCTCAAGTCAGATTTTTCATACCGATCTCTGTTCTGTATTTTCTCACCGGATGGCGATCGCATCCACAATTAAAACTTAAAATTTGTCTACAAAAATTATTAAATAATTAACAAAACTTGTTTTACTTGAGCTTGTTACATGGAAAAAAGTTGGGCATTTCACAAACCAGTTTTGTCCCCAATTCGCTCTCCAGCCCTTTATTTGATGTTCGTCAAATAAGCTTTATAAGACAAGTATTAAGGAATTTGTTAATCTGAAAAGCCCGATGACTCAAATCCTTAATATGAACAAATGTGATAGTAGTTATAATGACATAGCGAACTACTTAGCGCAGCGAAAACCAGCAATAATTTGCCGCACGCCCGGATAGTACCAATTCCGAAAGGTCGATCGCAGTGCCTGCGGAAAAGTAGCCCAACTACCCCCTTTCAAAACCCGGTGTTCTCCATCAAAATAAACTTGAGAATATCCCCTGTAAGGGTAACTTTCAAATCCCGGATAGGCGTCAAAGGTTGAAGCAGTCCACTCCCAAACATTCCCCAACATATCCCAGCAGCCGATCGCGCTTGCTCCTTTGGGAAAGGCATCAACTGGCGAGGTATTGGCAATATTATTGCCGTGATTGCACAGGCTGCCGTTTGGCGGTTCTTCTCCCCAAGGATAGATGCGATATGTTTGATTTGTGGCATTCCAACTCGCAGCTTTTTCCCATTCGGCTTCCGATGGCAAACGCTTGCCGATAAAGTTGCAGTAAGCTTCGGCTTCGTACCAACTGACACCGCAAACTGGATGGTTGTTGAAAGCTGGATTTTCTGACCAGTAAAGCGGTTGAGAGACGGCTTCGCCTTGCAGCCATTTCCAGCCGTCCGCTGACCACCAATCAGGGTTTTGATACCCGCCGGATTCCATGAAATCTCGGTATTGACAGCAAGTGACCGGATAGCGATCGATTGAGTATGCTTCTAAATAACACAGGTGGCGCGATCGCTCGTTATCCAAAGCCTCAGCAGCATCGCTTCCCATGTAAAATTCTCCGCCCGGAATTTCAATCGCCGGGGAATCGGTAATTGGTAATTGGTAATCGGCAATTACTCCTCCCTCTTTCTTATTCCTTCTATCAGTTACGTCCCGGAAATCCGTTAAATCCGTTACCAAATCCGTTGCCGAACTTCCTTCTTCCTTCTTCCTGTGCATTTGCAACACGAAAGCAACAGTTTCGCAGTGCTGGCTTTCGTGCTGAATAATAAACCGCCAGAGACGTTCTTGCTTGTCGATCGGCGCTACTTCCAAATAATCTAACACCTTTTGTCTCACCGCGTCCAGATATAATTCAACTTCAGGTAACGTCGGCAGAAAAACCCGTTGTTTTTTCGGCAAAATATCAGCAGCAAACAGTTGGTGATAGTGAGGAAAGACTGGTTCCAAGCCAGCACATCGTTGCAACAGCCACAAATCCTCCGTATAAGCAATGTGACCTAAGTGCCAGCCAACTGGACTGAAATCAGGATGAGCTTGGCGGCAAAAAGTATCATAATCGATGTCTGCAAATAGCTTGAAAGTGCCGTTGCGACACTGCTGCAAATCGCGATAAATTGCCTCTCTACAAGATTGGATAGATTTCGATATCACGCTCTACTCCGGTACTGATAATGCTCTGGACTGGACACTCGTGCCAATTGCCAGCAAATAAAGGTTCAGAAGCAATGATGACAGAATTAGGGAAATTCAAATCGTCTCGCAGCCAATAGAGGGAAGGAGGGGTTTTTTGGGAAGCAAAGCGAGAGGCAACGAGCTGGTGTCCGTCGCTGATAATTATATTAGCTGAAAATTCTACTTGGTGAAAGTTTGCTAGCTCTGCCAAAGTTTTCAGTGAGTTTCGCAAAGCAGCTTCTAGAGTCAGATTTGCTGCTGTCAATTCATTGACAAACAAACCGAAGATATGCTCGGAATCTGTAGTGCCGTTAATTGATTGATAAATGGTATCGCTAAGTCGATCGCGAATTGGTCTGTAAAGAGTTTGACGAAAATTCTTCACGAAGCCGTTGTGTACGAACAGCAGGCGATCGTTCTGAAACGGCTGACAGTTGCTCAAATCTACAGATTGTCCTGAAGTTGCACTGCGAACATATCCGATCGCGCATCCAGATTCGACGTATCGACTGATACTCGGAAGGTTAACGTCGCTCCAAATTGGCTGTACATTTTTATAGGTAAACGGGTCAGTATCTAGGTGCGGGTGATACCAACCAATACCAAAACCGTCAGCATTGAGTAGGCCAGAAGTCATTTCGCGGGGATCGTAACTCTGCACAATTAGGGAATGTTCCGGCTTGTACAGAATAGCATCGAGTAAAATCGGCTCCCCGAGGTAGCCAAGCAAACGGCACATAAAATTTTTACAGCAATTTAATTAGCATTGTAAGTCATTAGCCGAAAAATTGCCCGATCGCGCATCTTCAGCGCTGGAAACAGGGTTTTTTGTAGGCCGCTACCAGCATCGCAGTACAAACGATACAGTTAAGGTAGAACCCCTGCAGCACAAGGAGACTCTTGAATGTTCCTCGACGAACTCATCCCAATGGCGAAAGAATTGATCGAACAGCCGATCGCCTTCGCGGGCGGATTTTTATCTGGCCTGCTTCGACTCAACCTTCACGAAGATCCCGTTAAAAGCTGGATCGACGAGCAAGCTGGTTCAACTTCCTACAATACTCCCCCAGCCGAACCCACCAACGGTAAAAGCACGGGGCCTCAGTCAATCTCGATCGACTAAGGAAAAGCAGTAACATCCTCCCAACGCCAAACTGATTACAGTTATGGCGTGGGCTTCCAAACATCACAGTTTGGCTTTTCGCGTTTTTCTCTTACCGGATTTGCACACTTGGCTAGACTGAATTTCTCTGTGTCCGCTAAAAAATCTGGACAGACACTTAGACACTTTCGATTCCCGTATAGCCTTTCTCAGATAGATGAAGTACAATAACAGCAGTATGTAAACCAGTTCCAAATATTTTGCTGAGAAAGTTGACGGAATGCAAACTCTATCGCCTTTCCTAATTATTGATAATGTGTTGTTTTGATAAAACTGAAAATATATTTAAGTTTTAACCATAACTTCTCAGGTTTGTGAGAAATCGGGCGAAGGGGGCGAAAAGTATATTATTACTTTAGCCCTTTTTCTTGACTAATTTATTTACTTATTTTGCCTATTTGTACGATGCTTATCCATCACTACCAAAGCATTTTTTATAATTTATGTAGGTGACCGGATTGTAAAATGCTCTAAATGTAATTGTATTATGTTCCTTCTTAAGTTAACTTAACTTATAGAAAAAAGTTGACTATTAGGTAGTATAATGTTTGTGAAAATATTTTACACATTTTTTCCTTTTAGGTATCGCCATTAAACCTTTTATTGATAGACTTAAAGGAAAGTTATTCAAAATTTTAATTGTTTTTATTTTCAACAAGCTGCGCTAAAATTATTAGTTGTACTGCCTTGATTTTACATAATTGCATAAATTAGCTCGCCGAAAAATATTTTTGGTTTTATAACCCTGGTTAAGTAATCTTTTTTTTGACAAAACTGAGAACTCTCCCAAACAGTTAGCTATGAATTTTTGTGAAATTGCTTACCTAAAGATAAACGTCGATAATTTTTTGTTTAAAATCAATATAATCAGCTTTCATTGCTAGTAATCTATGATATTTGCGATGGGCGAATAAACCTGCTGTGAGTGGAGGGGACTTCCCCTCCACTTATGGTGATGCTGTGACTATTAAGCGCATTAGAGTTCATTTATCTTCTATTTTACTGTTATGAATACGTCAGCACTATGATACCTCATCTGTGTCACAAAGCCTATATCTGTGTACTCCTAACTTAATTATAATCCTACCACTTTTTAGAGTTAGCGTCTGCAGGCTTGGTTTGTGTAAAGCCAGGTTTTAACCTGTAGACTAAAGGGGTTTATAAAAATGAATTCAGCATCACGACCACCAAAAAGCTACCGTAACTGCGTCGTCAACCAAAATCGATAGCGACTTTCAGGCTTAGGAGTTACTTATTAAGTAATTACTGATTTTATAAGGTAAAATATCAAAATAAAAATCCTAATCGGTACTGGCTCTACCTGAGACAAGCTATAATATACAAGCTCTGTTCATGAGTTCAGCGAGGATAACTGTAGTAGAAGGAAGCAGAAATAGTATGTTAAGACAAATGAATTTACAAACCAGACTTGTGAGTGCATTTCTAATGATGGGACTGTTAGTATTTTTCGTTGCCTGGGTAGGATGGAGTTCAACATCTAATCTCAGTCACCACATAGAGACTCTCGGTAACAATAACTTACCGAGTATTGAAGCTTTATTGAAAATAAACGAGGGACAAACCCAAATTGAGTCATCAGAGAGAGCGCTAATTAATCCGGCACTCAGTCAAGAAGAAAGGCAAGATGCCTTAAACAGAATGG
This sequence comes from Microcoleus sp. Pol12B3, assembly GCF_036701355.1. Lineage (NCBI taxonomy): Bacteria > Bacillati > Cyanobacteriota > Cyanophyceae > Oscillatoriales > Microcoleaceae > Microcoleus > Microcoleus sp. Pol12B3. The sequence goes on along the minus strand of NZ_JAUBQS010000021.1, from coordinate 62,194 downwards.
ACAAGGCTTGGCAGCAAATTAAAGATGGGTTTAAAGCATACGAAGCCACTCCACGTACCTCAGAGGAAGACGCACTCTATCAACAAATGCTTAAGTATTGGGAGGAGTGGGAGCAGGAAGATCGAGAATTCCTGCGAATTAATCAAGAATTTGAAAAAGTGGGAATTTTGAATCCTTTGGCTTTGCAGCTAAACCTAATTAATCAGGGTAAAAGTAAGTCGCCAGAAATGGCAACAGCCAAGACAGCTAGTAATCTTTTGAATAAACTTAGGCAGCAAGCTAAATTAATTCGCTTTAAATTTATTAATTCAGAAAAGACCACTTTAGCAGTGGTTGAAGCCAACAGAAAGCAAGCCGATGATGCTTATATAACCGCATACAATGATAGCAATAATACTAAAGTAGCTGTATTGTTAGGTATGACATTTGGACCGCTAATAGCTATTATTCTAGGCATAGCTTTAAGCATAGCGATCGCCAAACCTTTAGATAAGGCCGTGAAAGGTATTATTAATATGATTGTCAGTTCTTCTACCGAGATCGCTGCGACAATAGAGCAACAGGAACGTATTGCTGTACAACAAGCTGCTTCTGTTAATCAAACAACTACCACCATGGATGAATTGGGCGCATCATCGAGGCAATCAGCTATGCAAGCCGAGTCAGCTCTTGAGAATGCCAGTAATGTCTTAAACTTGGCAGCAGAAGGCAGTAAAGTAGTGCATAAAACCCAGCAGGGAATGTTGAGTTTGACTGAAAAAGTCGGAGCGATCGCCGATCAAGTTTTACATTTGAGCCAGCAAACCAATCAGATTGCTAATATTACCAATTTAGTCAGCGATTTGGCCAATCAAACTAATATGCTGGCAATTAACGCTACAGTGGAAGCAGTACGCAGCGGAGAACAAGGAAAGGGGTTTGGGGTGGTGGCGACGGAAATTCGCAGACTGGCAGATCAAAGCAAAAAATCGTCGGATCAGATTAATGATTTGATCAACGGTATTAAGAATTCCATTAATAAAACAGTGATGGTAACAGATGAGGGAAAGAAAACTTTAGATAATAGCCTAAAATTGACTGAAGGTACGGCGGATAATTTTAACAATGTTGCTAATGCTATTAACAGTGTAGTTGTGAGCAGTCAGCAAATTTATCTGAATACCAAACAGCAGGCGATCGCTATTGAGCAAGTGGTAGATGCGATGAATGTTCTGAATAAAGGAGCAACGGAAACAGCCAGCGGTATTACCCAAAGTCGAATTGGCACTCAAACACTTAACAAAGCTGCTTTAAATCTTACATCTTTAGTTTAATTGAGAAAATTAATATCCTAAACTAGCGATTAAGGAGATGGGGACAAAATTTTCCCTATTCCCCATTTCCAATTTCCCATTCCCAATTTTGCCAAAGTATTGAAGGTGAGATATCCCCCTATATGAAAGGGCTGGGGAGGTTTGAAGTATCTTTTCTAAAAGGGCTATATAGATGTGTATAGCAATTATCAAGTACAAATTTAGATTAAAGAATTGAAGAAATAGGGAATTGGTAATTAACTGGGAAGTACCTCACGAAAGTTGAGAACTGCTATATCAACGATCGTTGCCCAGAGCAACTTAATATATTATACCTTGTTAGTCGCTATGTTTCCCAAGATGCTTTGTGATTCGTCGTCCACCCATCAGTGCTCTAATTAAAATCAAGTATTGTTCAGGGGCGCGATTCCTCGCCGCCCCAAAACTCATATCCTGACTCGCCCTGCGGATGAGTGACGATATGAGTTTTGATTAAGCTAACTATTGCAGCCAGTACAAAGGGTTGCTCAGTGTGGCAAACCCTTTGAGTCAGAGTCGATCGCCCAGTTGTATGCTAGATAGCACTTGACAGTTAAATTAAAAGGTTATTATGTATAGCACAACAAGTTCAGTTCGATCGACATGACTATCTACATTGGAAATCTGTCTTACCGCGCCACCGAAGAAGACCTGAAAGCAGTATTTGCAGAATACGGCACAGTCAAGCGAGTTGTCTTGCCTACCGACAGGGAAACCGGTCGGATGCGCGGTTTTGCATTTGTTGAGATGATGGAGGATGCCCAAGAAGACGCTGCAATTGCCGAATTAGACGGTGCAGAGTGGATGGGGCGCCCCTTGCGAGTGAACAAAGCTAAACCGAAAGAAGAGGGAAATCGAGGCGCAAGTATCAAGAGAAACGACGGATATTAGTCTGCGATGCGGCGGTTGACATCCTCTCGAAACCCACCTGATGCACCAGTGCGCCACTAGGGCCCAATTGCAAGCAGCAGTTGATTTTGGGGATGAAATGTCAAATCCGCTGCACAAAAACATCGATTTTTTGTGGGCTGCACTTGATTCATAACTGTTTGAGAAAGACTGAATTTATGCACGCTAATCTAGAAACCCGATTTCTTCCGCGATACCTCGCTGCTAAAAGCAAAATTTATCAGGAGAAACCGGGTTGATGAGCGTTAGTCTTAGAAAGAGTAAACTCGCCCTTTTTCATCAATATAAACTGACCGGTCTTGCCTAGTGCGGGGGTCTGATCTGGTGATGCGAATCGTCACAATGTTTGTCTGCGAGTCAACGTTATAGTCGTATTTCAAAGTTGCGGTTCCTCCTGTGGCATTAATCGGAATATTGGCAATGTCGCCGGTGCGATTGCTGATGCGAACAACGATGTTTTTGCTGGCTCCGACGGGCAAGGATGACAAGCTGGCACCTGATGGACCGTATTCTAAGTTTAATCCCGTTTCATTTAACAGTCTGAGGGTAATGTTGCGAGTATTGTCAACCTGCGCTTGAGGTTGCCAGAATCCGGGTTTGGTGCCACCGTCAGTTGCAGGTTGAGATAATGCTGGATGGGGATGCAGAAAGCCCAGGGCGGCAAGTATTGCTGCGGTTGCAATAATTTTTGATTTCACTGTTGGTACCTTCGGGTCAAGAGTTGGTGATATTTCTATCCTAGCTTTAAAATCAAACCTTTTGATAGCGCAAGAAGGAAGAAGGAAGTTCGGCAAGGGATTCGCTCGACGGATGTAACGGATATAACGGATGGAAGTCGGAAGAAGGAAGAAGGAAGAAGGAAGAAGGAAGAAGGAAGAAGGAAGAAGCAATAAAAGCAAGGGTTTGATCGATTAAAAATGTCCTCACCGTCTGGGCGGTTGTTATATAATTAGAAACTGGGTTTCTGTAGTTGTGAATAGTCTGGGAGACACGGGTTGTCTAGAAACCGGATTTCTGAGGGGGTGGCTGCTTGCCAAAGGTATGATTGAGATGAGAAACCGGATTTCTCAGGCAAAGTGCGTCCGGAAGTGGTTAATTGTTAATTATCGATCGAGCGAGTTCTAGGAGTAGGCGCTGTTCGGCGCGGACGATCGCCCTGAAAGTTTGTTCTGCAGCATCGACATTGACCGAAATAGACGAAATTCCCCACCGCACGAAGGATTCAACTGTATCGGGATACAATGCGGGAGCGTCGCCGCAGATTGAGCAAGGAATGCCGGCGGCCCGGGCCTGTTTGATTAATTGTTCGATCGCCCTCATCACTGCTCGATCGCGCCCGTTGAAAGCACCTGCTACCTGGTCGGAGTGGCGGTGAATTCCTAACAGCAATTGGGTTAAATCGTTGGTGCCGATGGAAATTCCTTGAACTCCTGCTTTTACGTAATCTGGCAATAAAAATAACACCGAAGGAACTTCCGCCATAATCCACATCTGAAAGTCGGTTGAGCGGTTTTTCCAAACAGTTTCTAAGCGCTGGCGGCAGTAGATAAACTCGTCAACCGATCGCACGAAAGGCAAAATTAAATTAACATTCGTATGGCCTGACTCGCAGACTTTTTGAAGGACGCAGAGTTCCCAATCAAATAATTCCGGTTCAAAGGTATAACTGAAACTGCCGTGGTCGCCCGACTCGCGTAAATCGAGAGATCGATAAAATATTGGCCGCGGCGAAACGGCAGCCGCAAATAAGCTGAGGCAATCCGCCATGCGATCGACAAATTCCGATTGGCGGCCGTCTTGTAGCCAAGTTTTGGGGTTTTGACAGTCCAAAGCTTCTAATGCCATTAATTCCGATCGCAGCAATCCGATGCCGTCTATTGGCAGATTTTTGAGGCGGTCGATCGAACTTGTTTGGCTGACATTAACTAGCAGTTGAGTCGCCGTTGGTGGGCCCCAAACATATTGAGTAGACTCAGATTGTTGAGATTTAGGCGCCCAATTGGACGATCGATCGGAGGTAGAAGATTGGTGCTTGGCTATTGACATTTTCGCTGCTGTACTGTATATATCTGTCTTTTTTGCTGTGTCCCGAAGTCGGCCGCTGTCTGCTGTCTGGATCGCATCCTGTTGCGCGAGGGCAAAAACTTCTCCGCTATCGCCGTCTACCAACACCGAATCGCCCGAGGCGATCGCCCGAGTGGCCCCGGTCACTCCCACAACGGCGGGAATCCCCAATTCTCTCGCTAAAATGGCGCCGTGACCTGTCATACCTCCTTGTTCCGCAACCACCCCAGCAGCAACCTTCAGCCAAGGCAGCCAATTCGGCTCGATTGTCCGGGCTACTAAAATGCCTCCGGCTAAGAATTCCGCGTTTTCTGGGTGGGAATTAGTCATAACTTGGGCAATTGCTTCGGCTTTTCCTGATGCTGCTGCCACACCTCTGAGTATGGCAGGAGTTCGGGCTGGGGCGATCGAGTTTGGCTGCGGGAGGGCGATCGAATTTTCCTTTAGTGGCGCGACTTTTTTCCCTTTCACAAGACGAACTTGAGTGAAATAAAACTGCGGTTCGCCGCTGTTTGCTGTCTGGTTTAGCGTCCACTCTAAAATTAAATCTGAGTCAAATTCTGCGATCGCTTTTTTACTCAGTTCAATGATTTCTTGCAGTTGCGATTCCTCTAAAACGTATTCTGTTTGTGCTTCCTCTCCCAGCGCTAAAACTTGCACGCAACAATCAGCAAAATCAGGAATTATAAATTGAGAATCGGGAATTGGAAAAGCACCAAACTTGCCCAGCAGCAGTTTTTTTTTCGGTTCACCATCGCCGACTTTGAGATTGTAGGCTAATGTTTTGTAACCGATCCGCTGGAATTTAACCGCGCTTGTTTCCGGCTGCACTTGATAGTAATCGGGGATGGTTTCTCCCCTAGCGAGGGACAATCCCAAACCGCTGGTGGCTTGGATTTCCCACTGTGCGCCCGCCTTTGTTTTCACCTCGCCCGCGGCGATCGCTTCTTGAAGTGGCTGCACCAAAACTGCGGGATTGATTTGCTGTACCCGCAGGCCGCACCGCTGCCAGTAAAATAGACTTCGGGCTCTGAACATTTCTGCCCAAGCTCGTTTGAGTCCGGCCCCAATGGCTTCGGGTTCTGCCCGTACTGCCTGAGATTCCAGAATGCCGACTGTTTTCGGGTTCCAGGAAGTCAGGGAAGGGCGAAAAATTAAGGCTGTGGAGTTTAAGTTTGACTGTGAGTTGAGTTGACTAACAGCAGACTCTAGGGTGGAGAGCAGTGAATCTGGCAGTTTGCCGGCGAGGATTTGGTGGCGGATGCTGCGGGCGATCGATTGCAGTTGTCTGGGTTCATCGACATTCAAGTGCAGGGAAGAGTGTGGCCAGTCAGCAAACAGCGGTTCTAGGCACTCGATCGACTCTAAAAACTGCCAGAATGTGGTAGCCGGCACGACAAAACCCGGTACAACAGGATGATTTTTCTGGAGCAAACAGCTCAAGTAAAATGCTTTTTCTCCCACTGTATCTCGGTCTGAAGGTTTAATTTTGTCTAACCAGTAGAGGTTTTTCACGCTGCGAGCCTGTTCGTGGAAACTGATTGAAGTTGAAAGTTTTTCCCATTAATCACTTACGACAATTTTAGGATGAACAAGCGACAATGGACGGGATTAGTCAAATCTTTTCTCAATCTATTTCTTAAGTCTAACTGTCCTCTTTGTCAGCGACCAGCCGCCGGAGAGTTTTGTTTGTACTGTCACAAGCAACTTCAGCGATGTCAGTTAAGCGATTCCGGTCGATTTTGGAATTCACAGCAGCGTGTTTTTGTGTGGGGTGAGTATCGCGGGGCTCTCAAACGGGCGATCGCAGCTTTGAAATATGACGGCAATCCGCAATTAGCGAAACCTCTAGGCGGCTGGCTGGCAGAAGCTTGGCTGAGTTTTCCGGAATTAGCTATAGACAATTTAACAGTTGTACCGATTCCCCTGCATCAAGAAAAGCTCAAGGAGCGCGGTTTTAACCAGGCGGAACTTTTGGCTGAAAGTTTTTGCGAGGTGACTGGTTTGCCTTTGCAGCGGCACGGTTTGGAGCGGGTGAAAAATACTCAGGCTTTATTCGCTCTGACGCCACAGCAGCGGCAAGCGGAAATGAAAAATGCTTTAGGTTTGGGGAAAGATTTTCGTCGTCGCCTCCCGCGCGATCGAGTGCTGTTAGTTGATGATATTTACACTAGCGGTACTACGGTTAAGTCGGCAATTAAAATATTGGAACAGTCAGGAATTTCTGTTTATGGAACTGTGGCACTTGCAACTCCGAATAAGAGCGATCGATAAGTTGTGGCTGACTTTAATTTTTAACAGGTTTGTAGTGAGGAAATGATATCGATCGGGATTTGCTAATAAGATTTTTTTGGGAAAACGAACCCCGAAGATGCTAAGGACACGAAAAAAGAGAAGGGAGAGAGTTTAGGCCGAAAGCGGGAATTGGTTGCGGATGTTCCAACGGCTGCCGTCGTGAAGGAGTAAAGTTAATGCCGAAGCGGTAAACTCAAAGTGGAGCGATCGCCCGGAGAATTCCAACCAAGCCGTTTGAAAATTCTCCTTAGTTAAATCGCGAAAGGCTACTGTCATGTGCGGTACAAATGGGCGAGTCTGAGAAACTCGATCGACAATTCCCAAATTTGTCTCCAAATAACTCATCAAATCTTTGTGAATTTCCAGCAATTCGGGCGATTTGACAACATCAGCGTAAATGACGCGGGGCGCGAAAGCAGCAAAACCGGATAGATTAAGGGGAATTGGCAGTCGGTTTGCAGAAAACTGGTTCAAACTTTCTTCTAATTTGGGAACATCGTCTGCTAACCATTCAAAAGGAGGTTGCAGCGTGATGTGCGGCGGCGACTTCAAAGCACCGCGGCTGTTGTAGTGTTCCGCAAAATATAGTTTAATCTCAGTAATCTGGTGTTCAATATCGGGAGGCGGCACTAGGCCAATAAAAAATCGCTGTTTTGACTGGTTCATCGGATAACATCGCAGTTAAGAAAGGATGGTGCAAAATGGAATATAGAGCATTTGCCCTAGATCCCATTGCCGATCGCCCATTCCCAATCTAAAATATAAAATCTAAAATCCCAAATAAAAATGCCTTGGTTTGTCAAAATTGAGCAAGGAATTGTCGAAAAGCCTGTCTTTGACCAATACGTGCCAGCTCACAGAGCTTATGTCCGAGAGTTGATTTCTAAAGGACACCGAGCGAAAACTGGCTACTGGGGGCGGCGGGGCGGCGGTATGTTGCTGTTTGAGGCGGGTTCGATGGATGAGGCGAAGGCGATCGTCGCTGAAGACCCGCTGGTGAAGAACGGTTGCGTTATTTATGAAATTTATCACTGGTGTGTGGTTGAAGAATAAATAACTGTGTTATACTCATATATGAACTGGACCCACGCGATTCCAACGCCCAAATCTTGTCAGGACCGGAAGGTAGCAGCAACACGGGATGCTTGTAATAGGCGTGGTCTCCGGTTCACCCAGTTTTATGAGGTGTAGCTCCTATGCCTGGTTTCGGAGATATTTTACAAAAAGCAGTGTACCTTGGTGTCGGGCTAGCTTCCTACGCTGGTGAAAAAGCTGGCAGCAAGTTAACTGAATTACGCACTGAAGCCCAAAAGCTGGCAGACGAATTGGTGAAGCGGGGCGAGATGTCCACGGAAGAAGCTCGCCGCTTTGTTGATGACATGGTGCAACAGGCTCAGCAGCAGCCCCCCGTAGCATCGGCTGGGAACGAAAAACCCGCTGAACCTCGACGGATTGAAATTATTTCTGAGGAAGAAGATGTCTCGGCAAAAGATGCTAAAGAGACAGGCGGCGTAGACAAGCTCCGCGAACAGGTGCAGAATTTACAAGAGGAATTGCGGCGGCTGAAGCGGGATTAAACTAAAAAAAGCTCGCTGCGTAAAGCATGAAGGGAACTCAGGATAATAATCTTGAGTTCCCTTTTTGAATATCTCCCCTGTCGGATGTGGACGGATCTCAGGCAATAGGTAATAGAATTGAAAGTAGGTGCAAGCACTTCACATGAGGCTGGCTGCACCTGTCTGTAAAATATTTTGTAATAGCCAACTGTCAAATTCATGGAAGATTGGTCTAAAGATTTTTTTGGAGCAATGGAAAATGCTGTTTCTGAAGTAGAGCATTTTTTCAGCGACATCAGCGAAGAGTTTGTCGAAATGCTGGACGTTTTGGCAAAAATGTCGGAAGAGTTTACTGAACAAGTACAAAATAATCTGATTAACGACATTGACGGTTATTTCAATGAATTTGACGGTTTATTTAATGAATTTATCGAACCGATAATTGAAATTTGCCGCGACTTCGACCCGCAATTTGATGAGATAGATTTGTCGATGGTGACTTATGTAGACCCTTCGCCGACGCAGCAGCCGGCTTGTCGCGGTTGCCGCAACTATCACGGTCAAGTTTACGGGGGAAATTTGTTGGTTTGTGCGATGCACCCTACTGGTGTGGAATCGGAGAGTTGTGCTGATTGGGAAACTGACAGCGATGCAGATTTTTGATAGCCCAGTTGAGTTGTTGAGGGGTTAATGGCTTATGGTAACGTCAATTCAGTCTCCGTTAAAGATTTCTTTGGAAGAGTTTCTGCTATTGCCAGAGACTAAGCCTGCTAGCGAGTATGTTGACGGTCAAATTTATCAAAAAGCTATGCCCCAAGGAAAACACAGCACGTTACAATTCGAGTTTCCATCTGTTATTAATCGAGTTGGCAAACCGCAGAAGTTAGCTTATGCGTTTCCAGAATTGCGCTGCTCTTTTGATGGAATTTCTATTGTTCCAGACATAGCAGTGTTCGAGTGGCCGCGCATTCCTCTGAATTCTCAGGGAAAGATTGAAAATAGGTTTGAAATTGCGCCGGATTGGACAATTGAGATTTTATCGCCGGAGCAAAGTTCAACTCGCGTAATTAATAAGATTCTGTTTTGCCTCAAGAATCACACTAAATTGGGTTGGATGATTGACCCGGAAGAAGAATTGGTAATTGTTTTTAAACCGCAGCAGGAACCTGAGATTAAAGAGAATGAAGATATTTTACCTGTACTGGATGTGCTGTCGGATTTGCAACTGTCGGCGGCAAATTTGTTTGAGCTGTTAAGTTTTAATTAGAAATGAGTTACAGTTGAGTCAGGGTAAGTTGGCATCTAACGACATTTAAAGGTGAATCGCTCAACGGCTAATAATTTGCAACTTGGATTTCCGAAAATGCCGCCATCGCTGCAATTGCGACAGTATCAGCGAGTGGCGGTTGCTAATTGGTTTGCGAATCAGGGACGCGGTACGCTGAAGATGGCGACGGGTAGCGGGAAGACGATTACTGCACTGGCGATCGCCACTGAATTATACAATAAAATTAACCTGCAAGTCCTGCTCGTAATTTGCCCTTACTGCCACCTAGTGAATCAGTGGGCGCGCGAATCCGAGAAATTTGGTTTAAAACCTATTTTGGCTTTTGATAGCGCCCGCAGTTGGCAAAACAAGCTGGCTGCGGGTTTGTATCAAGTGCGATCTGGCGATAGAGCATTTCTCACAATCATCACTACTAATGCTAGCTTAATGGGAGATAGTTTGCGATCGCAACTGCGCTATTTCCCCGAAAAAACCCTGATTATTGGAGACGAAGTTCACAACTTAGGCGCGCCCCGTTTAGGAGAAAGTTTGCCGCGCAATATTGGACTGCGGCTCGCCCTTTCCGCCACCCCAGAAAGGCATTTCGACGAAGAGGGAACCGAAGCTATTTTAGATTATTTCGGTCCGGTTTTGCAGCCGGAACTCACCTTAGCCGACGCCATCCGCCAAAAAGCATTAGTACATTATTTATACTATCCAATTTTAGTAGAATTGACCGAAGCCGAAACCCGCAAGTATTCCCGCTTAACTCAAAAGATTGGCTGGGCGCTTTGGGGCGATGAAAAAGTAGAAGAAAACGATGCTTTAACGACTTTATTAATGCAGCGAGCTCGCTTAATTGGGGCAGCGGCTAATAAATTAACAGCTTTGCGAGAATTAATGATTCACCGTCTCGACACAGCCCACACTTTATTTTACTGCGGCGACGGTGCGATCGAAGGAAGTGCGCGCCGAAATAACCACCGCCAGCTAACAGAAACCGCGAAGTTATTGGGTTCAGAATTAGGCTACCGAGTTAACACTTATACTGCGGCAACTCCTTTAGCAGAAAGAGAACGATTGCGCCAGCAATTTGAGAGTGGAGAATTGCAAGGTTTGGTAGCGATTCGGTGTTTGGATGAAGGCGTTGATATTCCAGCAATTCGCAATGCTGTAATTTTAGCAAGCAGCAGCAATCCGCGCCAGTTTATTCAGCGCCGGGGACGCATTTTGCGGCCGCATCCGGGGAAGGAAAGGGCAACTTTATTTGACATGATAGTTTTGCCTCCAGATTTGGGCAGAGAAACCTTAGAAGTCGAGCGCAATTTGCTGCGAAAAGAGTTGAAGCGGTTCTTGGAATTTGCCGATTTAGCTGACAATGCTGGGGAAGCTAGAGTCAAATTGCTGCAACTTCAGAAGCGTTACGGGCTATTAGACATTTGACATTTATTAAGGTTCGGTTTATGTTTGAGAATAGAGAATTATTTGAGCGCAGTTTGAGTTGCTAGTTTTTAATATTTGAAAAAAAATGACTGAAAATCTGCATGAAAATCTGATTATGGCATTTAGATATGAAGATAGTGCGATCGCAGCCTTACCGACAAGCATTTTAGCAGAAAAGCGTTCTTCTTATCAAACTCATCAGGAATTCAGCGACGTACAACAACCTATTACTAGCGCGCCGCCCGAAGTTCGACAAATTATTGAGCGGGTATTGGAAATTGAAAAAGATAAGTTGTACATGAGATCTCCCCGCCACATTAACGATGACATTTTAAAAATAATTAAGGAAGCAATTGTATGAAGTTAATATCAATTACTCTGTGCAACTTTCGTCAATTTTACGGCAAAACTCCGGAAATTAAAGTAGCTTGGGGTAGGCAAAACATTACAGTAATTCACGGTAATAACGGCGCGGGAAAAACGGCATTAATGAATGCCTTTACGTGGGTACTTTACGGACAATTTAGCGCGGCTTTTGCGGCAGAAGAACAATTAGTAAACAAGCGCGCTCTGGCTGAGTCGGAAATGGGAAAAGCCGTAGGTTGTTGGGCGGAAATTGTGTTTGAACACGACAGCACGCGCTACCAAGCAAAACGCATCTGTCGTGCTTATAAAAGTGAAAATACTGTAGAACATGGCAAGGCTGAATTGTTTCTGAGTGTAGCAAAAGATAACGGTCTCTGGCTGAAGCCGGATCAGCATCCAGATGATATTATCGGGCGGATTTTGCCGGAAAGTTTACATAAATATTTCTTTTTTGATGGGGAGCGCATCGAGCAAATTGTCCGCTATGACAAGAAGGCAGAAATTGCAGAAGCTACTAAGGAGTTGCTGGGGGTGGAAGTGTTGAATAGATCGCTCCGGCATTTAGGAGAAGCAAAAAAATCTCTAGAGACAGATTTAAATATAATTGGTAATGCTGAAACGAAACAACTTTTAAAAGACAAGCAAAAAATTGAGCAAGAAGCTGAGCAACTTGCAAGCAGACAGGTAGAAATCGAGCGGGAATTGGTTAACCAAGGGGAGTTGAAAAAAGCAGTTAATGGTAACTTGTTAGAACTTAGCGGTGCTGCGGATTTACAAAAGTTGCGAGACGAATTGGAAAGTCAGAAAAGTTTATTTAAGCAACAAATTGCACAAGCTACAGATGCTCTCAAACGTTCAATTTCTATGCGGGGTTATGGAGTATTTCTGTCAGAGGCGGCGGCTGAATTTCAACTAATAGTAGGAGGTTTACGAGAAAAAGGCGAGTTGCTTTCGGGGATTCAGCGGCCGTTTTTGGAAGATTTATTAGCGCAGCAGCGGTGTATCTGCGGTGCGGAATTAGTGGAGGGTTCTGAGTCTCGCCAACAGGTTAGCGGTTGGATGGATAAAGCGGGTGTTGGTGATGTAGAAGAAACAACTATTCGGATTAGCGATCGGGTAAATGAAATTGATAGACAAGTGGCTGATTTTTGGGAGGAAATTGACCGACAGCAAGGCAATATCAGCCGCGACAGAACCGAACTTTCTCGGGTGGAAAATCAGTTAGACGATATTCACAACAAGCTGCGAAATTTTCCTGACGGCGATGTCAGCCGCTTGCAAAAGCGCTTGGATGAAATTGAGGCAAAAATTGGCGATTTGCACCGGGAAACAGGCTCTAACCAGCAGCAGATTGAGAGTTTGAAGGCGTCGATCGCCAATCTGGACAAGCAAATCGACAAGCAGCAACTAAACGAGCAAAGGCAAGTATTAGCCCAGCGCCGGATTGCTGCAACTCAGGATGCGATCGATCGCCTAACTGAAGTGCGATCGCGCTTAGAGAAACAGTTTTGTTCTCAGTTGGAAAAGCGGGTGCAAGATATTTTCAGCCAAATTTCTTTTACTCCTTATATCCCCAAGTTGAGCGATAAATACGAACTGACTCTAGTAGAAAATACGTCGGGAAAAGAATCTTTAGTGGCCGCTTCTACAGGAGAAAATCAAATTCTCAGTTTGTCGTTTATCGGCGGGATTATTGAGGGCGTGCGGGAGTGGAGTCAAAAGAATACTTTGATGGGCCCGGATAGCAGTACGTTTCCAATTGTGATGGATTCTCCCTTTGGGAGTTTGGACGAGATTTATCGCAAGCAAATTGCAAATAAGCTGCCGAAGTTGGCGAATCAATTGGTAGTTTTGGTAACTAAAACTCAGTGGCGCGGAGAAGTTGCTCAAGAGATGGAAAGTTCCATCGGCAGGGAATACGTGCTTGTGTACAATTCTCCGAAAGCTGATTGCGAAGAAGATGCGATCGAACTGGGCGGGACGCGCTATCCTTTAGTTAAGCGCAGTCCGAATGAATTTGAATATACAGAAATTGTAGAGGTGGATTATGGCTTCTAATTCGGCAATTACGCAGGTTTTGGAAACAGATATTTGGGTGAAGGCGACGTGGGAAGAGTTTCTAAATTTTGCTGAGGATTCAGCATGGGAAAAGGGCAAGTTTTATTACTACCAAGAACACATGAGGGTAGAAATGTCACCAGTAGGGCCATTGCACGCGCGTCAAAATTCAATTATGGCCTGTGTAGTTATTCTGTTTGCAACATTGAGAAATATCCGAGTAGTTCAGTTTACTAACACCAGTTTTCGGAAAGCAGGGATCGGCGAGTTTCAACCTGATTTAGCTTACTACATTGGTTCCGATTTAAGAGTGCCTCCTGATGATAGCAATTATGCTGTTGATTTAAATCAATACGATCCGCCTAATTTGATAGTGGAAATTGGGGCGTCTTCTTTTAATGATGATTTAGGCGGGAAGCGGTTGCTTTACAAAGACGCAGGAATAAGTGAATATTGGGTTGAACGTGCAAACACGCGGGAGGTTTTTTCGTTTGCAATTAATGGCGGAGGTAGCGGGAGAATGCAAGAGTCGCGGGTTTTACCGGGGCTGGAAATCCGGTTAGTTGAGGAAGCTTTGAACCGGAGTCAAACGCAAGATGACGGGGAAATTAATCGCTGGTTAATTCAAACTTTTAGTCAAGGTTGAAGGGAGTTTGACGTGGAAAAAGAGTATCATAAATTGGTGCGCGATCGCATTCCTGAAATTATTCGCAAAAGTGGGAATGAATGCGAGGTTGTAATTTTGTCGGATGCAGAATACCGTCAAGCTTTGCTGCAGAAGTTGATTGAAGAAGCGGGGGAAGCGGCGGCGGCTGATGAAGAAGATTTGGTGGCGGAATTGGCGGATTTGTATGAGGTGATAGATGCGGTGATGGCGAGTTTTGGCATTTCGGGCGATCGACTTTTGGACGAACAAATGAAGCGGCGGGAAGCAAGAGGAGGTTTTGCACAAAAAATTATGTTGTTGCGGACATTCTGAAAATTATCTGCATTAATCTGTGTTTATCTGCCTCTAATCTGCGGTTACTCTATCAATCAAATTACTCAGTTAAAAATTACATATTAATCCCAATGGCTGTTAACAAAATTAGAATTGCTAAAGATAAAGCCGAGTTAGTCAAATCATTAACTTTATCGGATAACAACTCCGCGCCATTTCAGACTTACGCCGATGTCATCGCTTTCGCCGCATCCTTGGGAAATCAGCGAAAAAAACGATCGCCTTTGGGGGAAATTTCTAAACGAGAACCGGGTGCGATAGATGTTGATATTTTTGTATCCAGGGGTTACGATATGGCGATTAAGTTAATTGCGATCGCCGAAACCAAAAATCCTCAAATTCTCTCCCATCTCGACGAACAATTGGAAGCAGAACGCTTGCAAATTTTTGAAGAATATGCTAACGGAGGACTGGAAATTTTGCGAGAAGAGTTGCGGGGTGCCGCGGATTATACCGATCGCCTTTTGTTGGTTTTGATTTCTGAAAGAGACAACCAACATCGGTCAAATGAAGAATTCGATTTAAGCAAGTTTTTATTTTAATAGGTTCCCAATGAAGCACATCCCAAAAGATATAATCAAGAGATGCTTAAAGGAATCTGCAAAATTTCTTGCTTACAGTTACTCAGCATTTATTATCTGCTATTTCCTTCTCAAACTATTTTTTTGGGATAGACTGTGGATTATTGCCTTAATTAGCACTTTTAGCCCCTTAATTTTATTCCCAATTTTCTTGCTTCCGATCATCGGAGTGTCAATTATCAAAAAAAGATGGTTCACTATTATTTCTGCGATCGCCTGCATTCTTCTAATAAGTTGGCTGCACGTCAAATATTTTTCTCCCGCACCCATAAACATCACAGATTCGCAGCCCAGCATCAAAATTTTCTCCCATAACCTCAGTTGGCATAAAACTCAGTCACCTACTTTATTTAAGCTGATTGACCAGCAAAAACCCGATATTATATTTTTACAAGAAATCGTTAGGAAACATACCGAAAGAGTTTTCACCTGGTTAAAAGCAGACTACCCCTATCAAATTGGCAATCCCCCTGTAGGAATTCTCAGTAAATATCCGATTGTATCTAGCGAAATACTGCACTTAGCCGCCCATCCAGAAACGCAGCAGCGGGTCATTATTAAATTTAACGAACAAGAAGTAGTGATTTATAATATGCAAGCTACCGGGCCGTGGTTGAAACTCTATAAAAAATGGCGTTTTCTCAAAATTCCTGTTTACAAATATGACAAACGTTCGCCTGAAATTCAAGACTTAGTGCAGCGAGTTGAGCGAGAAACTCTGCCAGTAATTGTCGCGGGCGATTTTAATATGACAGACGAAACTCAAGACTATGACAGGGTGCAGAAAGTCATGCAAGATGCTTTCCGAAAATCTGGATTTGGGTTTGGTTTTACCTGGCCTCGCGGTTGGGAACTTAAATTCTTGGTAAAAAGGTCAAATTGGAGATTAAATTATCCGGTTTTTCGGATTGATTATATTTGGTATTCAAAGCATTGGGGTGCTAAATCGAGTTCGCTTTTGGAGGCAACAGAGTCCGATCATTTGCCTGTAGGAGCCGAACTTATTTTGTTAAAGGAAGCCAGATTGTGAGAAGTTTTTTAGTCAATACCAGTCTACGATTGCGAGTTCTGAAACTCTAGAAAATTCCTTGACATTGTGGGTGACGAGAGTCGCTTGGAGGGCTACGGCTGTCCCTGCAATCAAAACATCCATCGGGCCGATGGGAGTACCTTGTTGCTCCAACTGGGCGCGAATTGTAGCAGCCGCAAGAGCAGCATCGCGATCGAAAGGAATAACGTTAACTCTGCTCAAAAATTGCTGAAGTTGTTGGGTACGTTTTGCTGGCGAGTTGGATTTAGCAATGCCGACTTGCAACTCAAAAAAGACGATCGTAGAAACGACTATTTCCTGGGGAGAAACATTAGCAAGGTTTTGAGCAACTTGTCCTTGACCTTTGAAATAGTAGATCAAAGTGTTGGTATCCAAAACGTAGATTTACAGACTCTCCCGCAGGATGTCTTGTCCAGATTCAGCACGAATATATTCCAGGGATGGAAAATCTTTTTCCCAAGTTCCAGCAAGGGAAAAAACAAGTTCAGTCCAAGGAATCGCATCTACGGTGTCTGTTGGTTGGTTTGCGCTCAGGTGCTTGGCACAAACGAATTCAGCGAAAGTGAGAATTTCGCTGGCTTGGTCTTTGGGAAGGGTTTTGACGATTGCGTAAATCTGTTCAGCGATGGTCATAATCTGGTTCTAGGTAAGGTGCAGATTCAATTATACAAAACCAATTTGCTTCCTGCTTTATCAGTCTTCGTCGCTGTGGACTTTGCCCAAGAAAAACTTAGCTCAGCACTGGCGGCAATCCTACCTCTTGCGGCTGCACAAATCGGCCGTTAAAACTAATAGCTTTATCCTCAAAAGTCCTCGCCTCCGCTACCGCTTGCCGCAAATGAGCTCGCTCCATATCGTCCTGAATTCCACCCACCAAATATACAATTAACTTCGTTGCTAAATCCTTTCCAGAAACTAGCATTCGCTTTTTGTTCGGATCGTACAAAATCCCGTACCAGGCAGACTCAGGATTGTCCATGTGGCTAAATCCTTCATCGACATCGAATCTGCGGAGTTTGTCGAAAATAGATTTCAGGGAAAGTTTTTTTCTAAATACTAGAATTCCCAAAGCATTAGCTAAAGCAATTTGACCGACTGGACGGAACAAAAGATTTCCCTCGCCCGGTGGCTTTTCAAAACTAAATCGGCGCAATTCAGTCGTCTCTTCGCCGCTTTCAATTCTTTGATAGCTGGGTAAAGTTGCTAAATGATCGAACAATTTTTTAAACTCTTCAATTCCCTCTTTTAGTTCTTCATCTTCGGGACGCATGGGAATTAAACCTTTTCGTTCCGGCTTCCAATGAGGGAATTTGTATTCTAAATACCGTTCGGACATATCTTGCAGCGCTTGCAATGTGGTTAAGACTGTTGATTTTGCTGCGACTGTGGCGCTGTCCCAATTCACGCGGGGGTTTCTGTCATCTTGTTCTTTTAATAAGGGATGGGTGACGGCAATTTTTCGGGCTGCGATCGCAAATCCGTTATCCTCGTTCAATAATGCTAGCTGTCCCTGACTCAGCGTTACCGCCATTAGGTTAACGTGCACAAAGATCGATCGCACGCGCCGTTGTGCTTGCTGTCGCGTTTCCCCCGCTACCGCCGCCGGGATAAACTCAATCCCGATTTTTTCGTGAGCTAATTTATACACTTCTCCGGGGTCAATTTGATACTCTTCTGCTAAATCTTCTAGAGTAATTGCAGCGCCGACAGGTTTTTTATTTTTGTTGTATCTTTGCAGGATTCCGGTTTTAATTAAACTCATTAAACCTTGAACTCCCATCAGCCGATGCTGACCGTCTAAGGCAAAAATCGAGAGTTCTTTAGAAACATTCAAAAGCCCTAAGTTCTCGTTTTTATCAAAGGATGTAAATTCAGTCGCGGATTTGGTTGCTACGCCATTTTTATCCCATTCCTCGGCTAAAGGATTGTCTACCCACGGGGGACTGACGACCACTAAAACTGCGGGGAATTTGTGCGATTTTCGGGCTGCTAAATATTGAGTGAGGGCTGCTTGGCGCGACCAATCTAAGGGACGCTGGATAATTTCGTCAATGGTTTCGTCGTCGCGGACGATGTTGTTGGTTTGGAGGTCGAATTTTTGGCGGAAAAGCGGCATTTGCGAGGCGAAACGGACGCGAGAGTCTAACCATTCTAGGGTGACTGAACCGATGTATGCTTCGCTGTTTCCCATCTGGGTTTTTTGTACGAAAATGCGATCGTCCTTTCCTAAATAATTATCTAATAAAAGTGCGATTTCCTGTCTGTCGCTATTTTCTTTTTCTAAAATTTTTAGAGCGAGGTCATCCGCTGGGTTGGTAGTCATTGGAATTTTTTATATAATTAGGTTATTTTTTCAAAAATACCATTGGTTAAATTTTATGTCAACTCTTGTTTTTTAAAAATTATTGTGAAATACTTGAGTTGTCGGGAAACAGACCCCGGCTACATACCATAATTAATGGCAGATGTCAATGGTTTTTTTATTTAAACCGCAGATGAACGCAGATAGACGCAGATAAGAGTTATTCATCTGCATTTCTGGGCGTGTATCTGCGGTTTAACAAAACAAATATGTCTACTCCTTCCTGTGAATACATTTTGCCGGTCATCCGGGGAATTCAAGCGGGTCGCGAATATTACGTGTCGATGTGTCCGGTGCGTTTTTTGCCGAAATTGTTTCCCTTTGAATCTGAAGAATTGCCGCCGTCTATGCGGGCGAAACGGGCGCTTAACAAAGCTAGGATTCCAGAAATTGCTGAGTATTTTGTTAAGAATCCTACAAATTATACTTGTGGGGCAATTGCTGCTTCGATTGATGCGGATATTACTTTTGAAGCAGTGGGAAATGAGGCCGAAGAACGGAAAATCGGTCGCTTGCGAGTGCCGATGGATGCTAAGTTTACTATTAATGACGGACAGCATCGGCGCGCGGCTTTTGAGATGGCTTTGAGGGAAAATCCGCAGTTGGGATATGAGACGGTGGCGCTGATTTTGTTTCTCGATATTGGGTTGGAAAAATCGCAGCAGATGTTTGCTGATTTGAACGGTTTTCAAGTTCCTTTGGAGGCATCACTCAGTCTACTTTACAACGACCGGCACGATCGCGCTTTTGTGGTGAAGGCTGTTGTTAAGCAGGTTGAGGTTTTCCGGTGTTTGACTGAGATGGAGAAGGGGAGTTTGAACGGGCGATCGCACAAATTGTTTGCGCTGAGTGCGATCGATCGTGCTATCCTGGCTTTGCTGTCTAATATTGAGAGCAGCAAACAGGCAAAACCCTCTGGTTCTCGCACCAAAAAAGAACAGAAAGAGGAAGAACTTGCTCAAAAAATACAACTGGCGGTTAGTTATTGGAATGCGGTTAGCAGTTTTATTCCAGATTGGCAATTAGTTCTGCACAAGCAAGTGGCGGCGGGGGAAATGCGCCGGGATTGCGTACACTGTCACAGTGTTGTGCTTGAAAGTTTGGGGGAAGTTGGGGCCGCTTTGCTGTCGGTTTTTCCTGAGAGTTGGGAGGAACATTTAAGCCTTTTGCAGCAGGTTGATTGGTCGATTTCTAATCCTGATTGGGAGAATGGGATTTTGTTGAAAGGGGGGATTTCTAAGTCGAGGGGGAGTGTTAGTTGGATGACTGATTATTTGAAAAAGCGGTTGGGTTTGCAAACCGCAGATACAGCAAAGACGGGACGCCCGTGCCACAATGGATAAAGATTTTGAAAAATCGTGTAAAATTTAAGACTGGATTATATTTAATCATATCTGGAGGGAGCAGTGAGTACGGGGCAGGAGTCAGAATATAAAAATTTAGCTTATTATCGCAATTGTTTTGCAAATCTTAATGTCAACCGTACACAACAACGCGGAGATGCTCTAAATCAGCCAATACTGCTATTGTCTGTAACTGATTTAATTGCACAAGGTTTGATCAAGGAGAACCACATTACCATTTCCGAGGAATTAATTAACACCTTCAACAAAAATTGGTCGGCGCTGACTTCTAATCCTTTAAAGGGTGATTCTTTTCCTCTTCCGTTTTATCACTTAAAAAATAAAGAACCTAGATTTTGGTATCTTAAATTTAGCGAACAATATGAAGGAGGGCGACCTCAAACAATCAATACCTTAAAAAAAGCTGTTGATAGTGCAATAATTGACGATGAACTATTTAGTCTTTTGCAAGATAGGAATGCCCGCCAAGAATTAATAGATGTACTGATATCGGTCTGGTTTTCATCTACAAATAAACAAATTGAAGATATTTTAAAGATTAACCAGTCTTTTCAAAATTCAACATTGGATGAATTAGATACTATTGAATCGGGTAATACAGATAGACAACCAAATGTGTATTTAAAAAAATCTGTGGTTAGAGAGGCTGTTTTTCGTAAATCTATCGTGCATTTGTATGATTACCGATGTGCTTTTTGTCGATTAAAAGTAACTCGTTCACTTAGTCAAAGTATTGTAGATGGCGCACATATCAAGCCCTTCTCAGAGTTTTATGATAATAGAGTAGATAATGGACTATCATTGTGTAAAAATCATCATTGGGCATTCGATCGCGGATGGTTTGCTGTTGACGATCGTTATCAAATTATAGTTGATAGTGATTTACAAGAGGACTCACCCTACCCTAGATTAATGAAAGAGTTTCACGGCGAACTTATTCTTTTGCCGAGTTCCGAGCAATATTATCCGAGAAAAGATGCGCTTCAGTGGCATCGCAAAAATGTGTTTACGGAAAATCAAAACGGAAAATCAAAACGGAGATATAGAAAATGAATGATTTACAACAAATGTCACTATTTCCGCCCCGCAATATTGGCGATTTAATGGCAGACATAGAAATTTTGAAAAAGGAAATTCAAGAGCTTTATTGTCAAGATGAACTCCCACTTGTAATCGGTTGGAGTGGTGGAAAAGATAGTTCGGCAGTCCTACAGCTTGTTTGGTATGCGATTGCAGAGTTGCCAATTGAGAAACGCCACAAAAAAATTCATGTTTTAACAAATGATACACTGGTAGAAAACCCTATAGTAGCTGCTGGAGTACATAATTCTCTAAAACGGATGAAAGTTGCAGCCCAAGAACAGGGAATGCCAATAGAAACTCATTTAACTTATCCAGCCGTTCAAGATACCTTTTGGGCGTGCTTAATAGGTAAAGGATACCCAGCACCTAGAAACCGATTTAGATGGTGTACGGAACGATTAAAAATACAACCAACTGGTTCTTTTATTCGTGAAATAATTAGAACTAGCGGCGAGGCAATTCTTGTTCTAGGTACTCGCAAGGCTGAAAGTGCTAAACGCGCCGCAAATATGGCTAAACATAGGGAGTGGCGGGTAAGCGAACGCCTTAATGCTAATCCCACTCGCCCTAACTCTTATATTTACCTTCCCATTGAAGACTGGCGAACAGATGAAGTGTGGCTTTACTTGATGCAGTGGGATAATCCTTGGGGAAATAACAATAAAGATTTGCTAACTATGTATCGAGGTGCAACAGCCGACAATGAATGTCCTTTAGTTGTTGATACTTCTACTCCTAGTTGTGGAAATTCTCGCTTTGGCTGTTGGGTTTGTACAATGGTAAGTCAAGATAAATCAATGGAGGCAATGATTCAAAACGATGAGGAAAAAGAATGGATGCAGCCTCTACTCGATATTCGCAACGAATTAGACATTCCAGACGATCACCCAAAAAGAGACTTCCGCCGCATCTACGGTAGAGTAGAACTGTTTGAACGCAACATGGGCGACGACACAACCTCCGTCGAACCCATCCCAGGGCCCTACACCAAATTCTGGCGAGAACACTGGCTGAGACGAGTCCTGGAAGCACAAACCCACGTCCGCAAAACCGCACCCCTAGAAATGCGCGATATCACCTTAATTACCCCAGAAGAACTTAGCGAAATCCGCCGAATTTGGCTGGAAGAAAAGCATGAATTTGACGACTCTTTGCCCCGGATTTACGAAGAAGTTACGGGCGAACCTTTTGAAGATTCCCGTCCCGCCGCTGAAAGAAAACTCCTCGGTAGCGATGAATGGACTGTGATCGAAGAGATTTGCAGTGAGGACAAAATGCACCTCGAATTGATGGCAAAACTCCTTGATACAGAACGCCAATACTACACTAAACCCCGCCGTACAGGCATTTACGGCGATTTGGACAAATGCTTTGAAACCAGTTCGCGATCGAAGGAAGAAGCGATTGGCAACGCCCACTATCAACGCAATTTAAAAAAAGCGGTGGAAGATATTAAAGCAAATCCGACGGAAAAAATTCAGCAATTCAAAGATGCGATCGCCCAAACCAACAGTTCCGCCAAAAACGATACCGTTGATATTGCCAAACTTAAAGAAGAACTCGAAAGCAATAGCAATCAAAGCAGACAGCTATCTTGGGCAGACATCAAATTTTCTACTCCAGATGTAGGAGATCAAAATAGCAAAGATTAAATCTGTTAAATCAAAATTTCCCCTGCGTAAGGTGCGTCAGCTATCATTATTCTCGACATAATGGATAGCCCAATCGCTGACGTACCTACCAAACAAATCAGCAACCACCGACAACATCTACAATGCAATTCCTCGAACTCGTCCTCAAAAACTTCGGCCCCTATGCAGGCACCCAAACCATCAATCTCCGCCCCGAAAAAGACGGAAATCCCTGCCCAGTCATTTTATTTGGCGGCATGAATGGCGGCGGCAAAACCACCCTCATGGACGCCATTCGCCTCGCCCTCTACGGTGGCCGCGCCCAATGTTCCACCAGAGGCAATTTAAGCTACAGCGACTTTCTCAATCAATGCGTCAACCGCCACACTCCCCCATTAGAAGATACGCGCGTCGAACTAACATTTGAACAAGTCCAAGACGACAAATTAACTCAATTCAAAATAGTTAGATACTGGAAAAAATTAGATATCAAAGACAACTTAAGCATTCTCATATACAGCGAGATAGTCAGCGATTGGTGGTCGGACAAAGCAATTACTAACACCTGGGACGAATACATCGAAACCCTTTTGCCCGTCGGAATATCCAACCTATTTCTGTTTGACGGCGAACAAGTAAAAGAACTCGCCGAACTCGAAACACCGCCGGAGTTTGTCGTCGGGGCGATTAAATCTCTTTTAGGTTTGGAACTTGCAGAACGCCTCGCCGTCGATTTAGAAATATTAGCCGGCCGCAAGCGGAAAGAAATTGCTGGCAAAAAAGACTTGGCTGCTTTAGAAAAAATCGAACAAACTTTTAAGAAAATTACTGATGAAATAGACTTAGCTAAGCAAGAACAAGCCAGCTTTAAAAACGAATTAGATAAAGCTCAAAAAAATCAGCAACAAGCATCAGAAAAATTTATTTATGAAGGCGGAAAAATTGCCGCCGATCGCAGTCAGCTAGACAGCAAGCTAAACGACTACAGAAATCAGGCAGAAAAAACCCGTCAAGCCCTGATGGAATTGGCATCAAATACGCTACCGCTAGCCCTAATTTCGCCCTTGCTAAGTGAAGCCAAAATTCAAGCAGAAACAGAAGCCAGCCAGCAGCAAGCAAAGATTGCCCAAAATGTTATCAAACAAAGAAGCGATCGCCTTCTCAACTATATCGCGGAAATCTCCTTAAATCCCCAACAGCTAGATAAAATTAAAGATTTCATCCGCCAAGAAAACCAAGAACTCGAACAGCAAGCCGGAACAGACGCCCCGCCCTGGATGAACGCCGACAACAACAGCATCCAGCAACTAGAAAACCTCCTTAGCTACCAAATCAAAGCCCAGCAAATTCTAGCCCGCGATCAAATAGAAGAAGTCAAAAGCATCGAAGCAGAAATCGACTTTACAGACAGACAACTCGCAGCCGCAGCTTCCCCCGAAGCCTACGAAAAACTAGAGGAAGAAGTCAGGAAAGCCCAAAAAGCAGTCGCTATCGCAGCCGCAGCCTTGGAATCAGCCAACCGCCGCGTCGATGAATTAGAGAGAGAATTAGTCAAAAACCAAAAAGAACTAGAAAACTACAGCAGCGAATACATCACCATCAGAAACAGCCAACACGTCATCGCTTCGATCGCCAAAGCCCAAGCCACCCTGAAACTCTTTAAAGAAAAACTCACCCTCAAAAAACTCAACAAACTCGAAATAGAAATTACCGACTGTTTCCGGTACCTGCTGCACAAAACCGACCTCGTGCACAGAGTTGCGATCGACACTCAAACATTTAGCCTCTCCATTTACGATCCAGAAGGCAAACCGGTACCCAAACACCGACTTTCAGCCGGGGAAAAACAATTGCTGGCGATCGCCTTTTTGTGGGGATTGGCTAGAGTATCCGGGAGACAATTGCCAGTGGCGATCGACACTCCCTTGGGCCGCCTCGACTCCTCCCACAGAAACAACCTAGTCGAACGCTATTTTCCCTCGGCCAGCCACCAAGTCATCCTGCTTTCTACCGATACGGAAATTAGAAAAGTAGAATACGAAAAACTCCAAGAATTAGAGGCGATCGCCCACAGCTACCTCCTCAAATACGACTCCGCCAAACACCAAACCACCGTCGAAAAAGGTTACTTCTGGGAATAAAAATTAGCCCTAAAAAATAGCCGCAACCCCTTGACTTTGCCCTGGGGTTGCGGTAGTATATATAGGATAATGGGATGGTGGCGAAAATAAAATTTTTGCCACCATCCCATTATTAAGGATAAATCCTACTACAATCATAATACCCAAAAACACCCTTTTTATCAAGTCGCGACGTGTAAAAAAATGTTAAATATTTCGGGTTATTTAGAGGCTTTGCTTCCCCAACATTAACACTTTTTACAATATACCAAACAATCTTAAACTCATGGAACCACCAGTCGATCGCATCCGCCTATCCCAAACAGGCAAAGACCAACTATCAAAACTGAAACGATCGACCAAAATCGATCAGTGGAATATTCTATGCAGGTGGGGATTTTGCCGATCGCTCGCCGAGCCCAGCATCCCATCCCCAGTACCAATTCCCAGCGACAGCAACGTCGAATTAAGCTGGGATGTCTTCGGTGGCGACATGGCTGATATCCTGATAATGGCCCTCAAGCAGCGGTGTCACCAAGACAATTTAGGCACAGAAAAAGAAACTCTAGCCAAACAGTTTCGCCTGCACTTGCACCGAGGGATTGGTTATTTAGCCGGCGATCCAAATATTAAGAAAATAGAAGACTTGGTGGCGATCGCCCTATCGCCAGAGAAATTAAAAAACTAACTGACTGTTGACTTCTTCCCTCTTCCTTCTTACTTCAACAGGGGGAAAAAATGACCTACTGGCCCTTGGCCTTCCCCAATATCCAAAGCATATTTGAGAGCAGTAGTCACATAATCCTTAGCCAATGTCACCGCTGTAAACAAATCTTTCCCCAAAGCCAAATTAGCGGCGATCGCAGCACTCAAAGTACAACCAGTCCCGTGAGTATTCCCAGTATCAACATTTTCAGTCTTCAACACATCCAACCGCGTACCGTCAAACCAAACATCAATTCCCCGCAAATCTCCCGCCATCCCGCCGCCCTTCACCAAAACAGCTTTCGCACCCAAACGGTAAATCTGCTGCGCCGCCACCCGCATATCGTCTAGAGAAAAAATCTCTAAACCGCTCAAAATCTGAGCCTCAAACCGATTCGGAGTCACCACAGCAGCCAAAGGAATCAAAACATCCCGCAAAAATGCGATCGCCCCCTCATCAATCAATCGATCGCCCGATCGTGAAACCATCACCGGATCGACAACCAAATTCCCTATTCCCAAAGCTTCCACCTGTAAAGCCACCGCCGCCATAATTTCCCGATTCAGCAGCATCCCAGTCTTCATAGCATCCACCCCAATATCCCCAACCACCGCCTCAATTTGAGCCGCCACAGCCTCAGCAGACAAAGCATCAACTCGCATCACCCCCAAAGTATTTTGAGCCGTCACGCAAGTCAAAGCACTCGTACCGTGCACGCAGTGAAACGCAAAAGTCCGCAAATCCGCCTGAATTCCGGCCCCGCCGCCACTATCAGAACCCGCCACAGTCAAAGCCACAGGAATCTTCGATTTAATCATCTTGTTTCAACCGTACATAAACGCCAACTTGAACCAGACAAATCCCATCTTATCCGCGTTCATCAGCGCTCATCCGCCCTCATCTGCGGTTAAAATTCCCAAACAAAATTAGCTATGATTAAACCAAATGTAAAGAATTATTGCAAACCACAGTGAAAATCACCCGAATCGACCTCAACTCTTGGATCTTCCACATCGGAGGTCAAACCATCCTCGTCGATCCCTGGCTGGTCGATCCCCTCGTATTTTACGGTCAACCCTGGCTGTTCACCGCCTACCACAACACCCCCGTCGCCTTCACTCCCAGCAGCTTACCCCCGATCGACCTCATCCTGATTTCCCAAGGATTAGACGACCACTGCCACAGACCAACACTCGAACAGCTCGATCGCACAATTCCCGCGATCGCCTCACCCACCGCCGCCAAAGTCCTCAGCAGTTTAGGCTACACTAATATCACATCTTTAGCTAATTGGCAAGAATTTAAATATCAAGAAAAGTTACAAATTACAGCCGTACCCGGAGCCGAAATCCAGCCCGGACAAGAAGAAAACGGCTACTTGCTCAAAGACTTAAGCAGCGGCGAGACACTTTATTACGAACCGCACCTGCCGCCATTAGACAAAGTAAAACAGAAAATAGACACAGTAGACGTAGCCATCGCCCCAGTCATCGGTCAAATCTTCCCCTTCCTCGGACAAGTCATCATCGGCCCTTCGGAAGCCCTCAGCCTCGCCCAAACACTGAAACCTCGGTTTTTCCTGCCTACAGCGGCGGGAGACATCCGAGCCACAGGCATTTTACCAATGTTCGTGCGATCGGTCGGCAGCATTCCCGAATTTCGCGATTTACTAGCAAAATCGGGACTCTCCACCCAACTCCTCGAACCCGAACCCGGCCAAACCTTGGAGATTTTGGATTTTAGATTTTAGATTTTCGATTGAAGATTTTCGACTGGAGATTTTCGACTGGAGATTTTCGATTGTGTAGATTGGAGATTTTCGATTTTTTAGATTGGAGATTGGAGATTGGAGATTCAATCCAAAATCCAAAATCCAAAATCTAAAATCTAAAATCTAAAATCATCTTGGTGGGCGACGGTTACGCAAAAACTCAGGAATATCCAATCCCAAATCCTGTGGCGGTTTCGCTTTCGGATCGGGCGTCTGTTGAGCAGGAGTCGTCGGCACAGTTGCAGCCCGCCAAGGAGCATTAACATTTTGCGTCCGCCCCGGAGTCGGAGGCGGGGAAACTTCCCCGGAAAAACCAGTAGCGATTACGGTAATCTTAATTTCGCCCTGAAGCCGCTCGTCTATCACCGCTCCAAAAATAATATTGGCATTCGGATCGACAACCTCGTAAATCGTCTCAGCCGCCGCATTCACCTCGTGCAGCGTCATGTCAGTACCGCCAGTGATGTTAAACACCACACCTCTAGCGCCCTCAATAGACGAAGCTTCCAGCAGAGGCGAAGAAATAGCCTGCATCGCAGCCTCCCTAGCCCGCGACTTGCCCGAACCCACGCCGATGCCCATCAAAGCCGAACCCGCATCCGCCATTACCGCCCGCACGTCAGCAAAGTCAACATTCACCAAACCGGGAATAGTAATAATGTCAGAAATACCCTGAACCCCTTGGCGCAGGATATCGTCAGCAACTCGAAAAGCCTCTTGTACGGGCATTTGTTCGGAAATCACAGACAGCAGCTTGTCGTTAGGAATTACGATCAGCGTATCCACCCGAGTTTGCAAAGCCGCAATCCCTTCCTCAGCTTGGCTGGTGCGCCGCCGTCCCTCAAACGTAAAAGGCCGCGTCACTATGCCCACAGTCAAGGCGCCCATTTCCTTAGCCACCTCAGCCACGATCGGAGCCGCGCCCGTGCCCGTACCGCCGCCCATGCCGGCCGTGATAAATACCAAATCCGCGTGATTCAAAGCATTAGCAACCTCGTCGCGAGATTCCTCCGCAGCCTTTTGACCGATCGCCGGATTGCCTCCCGCCCCCAAACCGCGCGTCAACTTCTGTCCGACTTGCAAGCGTTTCGGAGCATTTGATAGAACCAGAGCTTGGGAATCTGTATTCACGCACCAAAACTCGACACCAGAAACCTCGCTAGCAATCATCCGGTTAACGGCGTTGCCCCCACCGCCGCCGACGCCAATTACTTTGATTTTGGCAGCACTGCTGGGCATTATGTCTTTGGGATTGACCATAGGATCGATATCAATACTATCTACATTTACATAACCAGACTTGCGTCTAAAGGGATTGGCGGAATCTGCGGCCACCGGAAAATTTTTTACTTCTTCCGAAGGGGGACTGTCTTGGTCAGACCCCTGTCTATTATTAAGCTTCATTAGAGTCGGGGATAGTAGATTACAGCTTGTTAACTAAACGCCAATTCACAATCAACTATAGGCTAAGTTGCGCGAAAAACTAACACTGGTCGATGCTTAATGTTAGCAATCTCGGATTTGGCCGACCTCGCTAGCCCAGACCTCGCTTGACGCCATCCAGGTACTTGACCGGATTAAGGCAGTTGTAAGCAAGGCAGAAGGAAAAAAAAGGATACTAGCCCCAAACGCGGGGCGCTATCCAAAAACTGTGCTGATTGCAAGCCCTGCGTATCGATCCTGAGCGGCAAAAATTCTGCCTGTCGATCGATACCTTCTACCTTCTGTTGACAGAGAATCAATTCTGGGCGCGAGTGGGTGCGGGAGTGGAACTCTCCAAACTGGGGGGGAGTTCTGGTAAATGGACGATCGGCGAAGCAGGATTTTTCAAGTCAATGTAGGCTATTTTGCTTGAATCTATCTGTTTTGGCAATTGTCGCATTCGGTCTAAAACCTTAAGTTGCTCCGCAGTCCTGGAACTGTACGGCCCTAAGTGTACGGTACCGATCTCTGTTTTCAAGATCAAGTTGTTCGGGTTTTGCCAATTAATCTCAAACACTTTCACCGTCAAGCCGCCGAGTCCTTGGTAAAACTTCGGCCAATAGGCGCGATACTGTTCCAAAGGCCCGATGACTTTTAAAGTGGGCAAAGAACGCTGAGGCTGCGTTCCCGGAATGCTGCCCGGCCCGATCGAACTATTCTGCGATCGTACAGCAGTATAACTATCCGACGGCATCCAACCTCCGCGAGCGTCCAGCCACCCCACTTTTTCCTTGTCGCTGTTGGATCTCAACACCGCTGTCGGCTGCGCCACCGCCACAGGCAGGCGTTCTGCCACTTCTACAGTCAAACTAGGGGGAAACAAGTTGCGAGTCACCTTAGCTTTGGCGATCGGCCCCGTGGACTCCAGCTTTTCGGCCAGGGCCTGCGGTTGAATCCCCCACAGCGACTGCGGGTAAGACAGCGGCACCAAAGACCGCACCGCCTTGTCCGAAAGCCACTGATTGCCCTCCACCTTCACTTGTTCCGATCGGGCAATCAACCAAGCCGGCTGAGCAATCCACCACAGCAAACCTCCAGCCATTGCACTCGCTGCCAGCATTTGCCACACAACAGCCGCCAATCGAGCGCGCCTTTGCTGCCGCAACTTTTGGCGCCTGCGCCCTAACTCTGTTTGAGAAACCGCTCCAAAACTAGCCATCTACGTCTTGACAATATAGTAATTAAGGATTAGCACAAATTCAAAACTGTTTAATCTCTCTCTTGAACCCTGTTTTCCCCTACCATTTAACCAGATCCCCACAAATTTACCCAGACTCCTGCCAATATCAGTAATATCACTGATCCACTTAAGTAATAAAAAATTATTAATTAAGAATTCCCAATTCCAGCGCCGGGAAAACCCCTTGCCAGATCCAGGTTCTTTGGGTATTTAGGGCATTACCCCACAGTGCAAAAGGTTACAAATCAAACTAAACTCAGGCAAAGAAAGTTTAGACTTTCGATTAACTTTTTTAACTTTTATTCGGCTTCCATTGTGATCGCACTCGAATTAGACAGATTCTATAAAGCCTGCAACCCGAGCAAGACCCTTGTTGCGGGAGACCCAGGGGATTATCAATACTACATTGATTTTGGTTCCGTGCGTGGGGGCAAAATCATTGAATCTTTACAGCGAACCATTACTCGCATCTCCCCCAACGAGCCAACCTGTCAGCTATTTACAGGACATATCGGCTGTGGCAAATCTACGGAATTGTTTCGACTGAAAGCTGAGTTAGAGCAAGAGGGTTTTTGCGTTGTCTACTTTGAGTCTTCCCAAGACTTAGACATGGGGGATGTAGATATCAGCGATATTTTGCTGAGCATTGCGCGCCAAGTCAGCGAAACTATGGAATCGGCTAAAATCAAACTCAGACCCAGCTATTTTACAAATCTGTTTGCAGAAGTGGCAGAATTTTTGCAGACTCCCATAGATTTGTCAGCGGAAGCCGAGTTATCTGTGGGCATTGCTAGAGTGACTGCTAAAACTAAAGACTCTCCCAAACTGCGATCGCAACTCAGGCAATATCTCGAACCCCGCACCAACAGCATTTTGCAGTCGATCAACGAAGAACTCCTCAACAAAGCTAACACCGAACTCAAGCAGCAAGGCAAAAAAGGGCTCGCAGTCATCGTGGACAACCTCGATCGCCTTGATGCCTCCCTCAAACCCAGCGGACGCACCCAGCCAGAATACTTGTTTTTAGACCGCGGCGAACAGTTGAAAAAACTTAATTGCCATGTCGTCTACACGATTCCCCTGACTTTGATTTTTTCCAACGACTTCGGCCGCCTCGCCAGTCGATTTGGAGTGAAGCCAAAGGTGATGCCGATGGTACCGGTGCAAATGCGATCGGGCGACGATCACATTGAAGGAATGGCACTGCTGCGGCAGCTAGTATTAGCTAGAGCTTTCCCCGCAGTTGCTCCCCATCAACGCATCGATTTGATTTCCCAGGTGTTTGACTCTCCCGAAACTTTAGATCGGCTTTGTCGGATTAGTGGCGGTCACGTTCGCAATCTACTAATGCTTTTGTATAGCTGTTTACAGCACGAAGACCCTCCCTTCTCTCGCGAATGTCTCGAAAGCGTCATTCAAGAATATCGCGATGACCTTTTGGGAGCCATCAATGACCTGGAATGGGAATTGCTGTTTCAAGTCGTCAAGCGACAAAGTGTAACAGGCGAAGAAGAGTCTCAAATCTTGTTGCGAAGTATGTTTGTCTTTGAATACCGCGATCAAGAAGGTCGTTGGTTTGGGATTAATCCAGCTCTAGCAGAAACCAGAAAATATAAGGAGTGGCTGCAGCGCTGTGAAGCAAAATAGTTTGGATTTGTGAGATAGCTTCGTGACTCTAAGAACCCTTAACCACGAGGGAATTAGAAAGTATTTAACTGAAAATTCATCGCTCACAACTCCGAAATCTTACCATCCAATAAAGAAATTAGTCAGCGGTTTTTGCCCCTGGCTGATTTCTGTTGAATGCTGGCTATAGGCGGTGAATGTTATTGTCGTGTAAAACTTTGCGACCACTAAGGACTTTGCCCACTCTCAACTCTCGTATCTGCAATGTCAGACCCCCTATTTCTGTTTTTATCTGTTGCTCTTAATTTCACATAATCTCATCGCGGACGACATTTTTTTTTGCGGTTGTTTTAAATGCCTGCTACAGATATATCGAACTTGTTTACTAATAGCTAGCAGTCGGTACGATCGTTAAATTAGCAGTTGCCTATTTACGATCTGTAGTCCTTTATATGTAGCTGAATCAAAAAATCTAATGGTGACCTTAAATTTTTATTGGGAAGTCTAGCATTCTCTGAGATTGAGCGGTATGATATCTTTACATTGGCTCTAATAACTATGTAAGTATTGATAAGACAAGTACGGAAAACTACGTATTTATACAGAGATAAAGCGTCAGACAGAGACGGCCACGTCTAAGTAGATACGCTTTCAGTCACGATTGGCGAGCGTTAGGTAATTGATTAATGCAAAAGAGGTGCACGCATGACCGATCTAATTAAGGTACAAGAAACTGCCAACTACAACGAGCGCTCGCTCAAAACTCTGG
The DNA here is from genome assembly GCF_036701355.1 of Microcoleus sp. Pol12B3. Lineage (NCBI taxonomy): Bacteria > Bacillati > Cyanobacteriota > Cyanophyceae > Oscillatoriales > Microcoleaceae > Microcoleus > Microcoleus sp. Pol12B3. The sequence goes on along the minus strand of NZ_JAUBQS010000021.1, from coordinate 30,179 downwards.
TCAGGTCAATCACAATGTCTCAACACCAATTCTCGCTAATTTTGGTGCGCTGCAACTACGAGCAGTTGCGGCAGCAAATAACGAAGCGGCTGCGAGAAGTGTCCCCAGTTTCAATTCAAGATATCGTCCTGCCAGCTTCAGTCAAAACCCTTTACACTACTCTGCAGGCAAGCACTTTCCAGGAGGGGTACTCGCCTGTCGGTGCCGCCTCGGCTTTGATGGTATTCGGTTTAGAAACAGTAGTAGCGATCGACGAACTGATGGCTTCTACCAATCAAGTGCGAGACGAATTTCGCAAAAATTTTTCCTGCCCAGTGATTTTGTGGGTAACAGATGACATCGTGACCAAAATGATTCGTCTGGCCCCGGATTTCAAAAGTTGGGCGGCTGCCACCATTAAATTTGAAATGGGCGTTGACGAATTAATTAATTTCCTCGCTAGGCGGGCCGATACTATATTTAAAATAGGCGAACTTAATCCAGAACTCGCCAGCAGCAACTTCAGCACCATCGCTAATTGTGAGACCTGCGAAACCCCGTGCGAAAAACGCGGTCTGGAGCGCGAAATGAACCCTGGAGAACGCTTTCTAACTTTTAACTCAGGGCCCCAAAACCGAGGACAATCAGATGTCCACTCGTATTCGCCGTTGAGTCCGGGCAATACCTTCGATTTGGCGATCGGCTCTTTGCCACGCCGAGAACTAGAATTAGCTTTAAGAGATTTACAAAATCGCGGTGAAGAATTAGAACCCGCCCTCAAAGCCAGCCTGCAATTCGTTCTCGGTCGAGATTACTATGTCAGCGACCAAACCGAAACTGCCTTAATTCACTACCAAGAAAGCTTAGTATTTTGGCAGCATCAAACTGGCAATTGGGAACTCGCAAACTGGGAAAATTCCGAAAACCCAGAAACCCTCTCCTGCTCATTGTCCAATCCTGTCCCCAACATCCTATTTTTAGAGAGAGAAGGGATAGTGCTATTTCACATAGCCCTGTGTCACCGCTTGCAAGCAGCCAGAAATCCGGTAGCCAACCGCCAACACTGGGAACAAGCTTGGATTAGCCTGGAACAATCTAGAAACGCTTTCTCCCTTGCCTCACGCCCCGAATTGGTAGCTGAGGTGACAGCACACCTCGGAGAAGTGCTGCAGCGCCTGAAAGCGTGGGGAGAGTTGCAAGCATTAGCTGAAAATTCTTTGCAGTTGCACTTCACTTACGGTACTCCCAGTCAACTAGCTCAAGATTACGGCTTTTTGGCAGAAGTTGCCCTGCAACAGTCGAGGTGGAGTCAAGCCCGCCAGCTAGCGGAGTTGGCTTTGGCGATTTTGGATCAAACGCCTAATGATTTGAGATTGCTGATTGAAGATTTGAGATTGGGGTTTGAGGGAAATTATCCAGAAATTGTGGGTCCTAACGAGTTAACTAACGAACCCAAATCTAAAATCCAACATCCTAAATCCGACAGGAGTTCGTATCTTTTACTTTTAGCCAGAAGTTTGCGACAGCTAGGGCAGTGGGAAGCTGCCGTTCATTCTTTGGAGTTGGCTCAATCTCAAAGCGAGCCGAAGTACGACCCCCGACTTTACATCGATATTTTGACGGAATTGCAAGCGGTTTATTTCGAGCAGGGAGAGTATCTTAAAGCGTTTCGGATAAAAAAAACCCAGCGTTCGATCGAATATCAATACGGATTTAGAGCTTTTATCGGAGCCAGCCAATTGCAGCAGCAGCGCCAAGCGGTAAATCCTTCAGGTCCCTCAGCTCAAAACCAAGCTGCCATCGCAGCGGAAATGACAGCTTACTCGCGCCAAACAGATATCAATAGCTTGCTAGAAAGAATTAGCAGGGACGACCATAAATTAACTATTATTCATGGGCCCAGCGGAGTCGGGAAAAGTTCTCTAGTCAATGCCGGCTTAGTACCAGCTTTGAAAAATATTACTCCGGGCGCGCGCGATACATTGCCCGTAGTAGTCAAAGTTTACACCGACTGGCTGGTGGAGTTAGAAAATGCTTTGAACAGCGCACTGTACGACAAACAAGCCGAAGAGGAAAGTAAATTAATCTCGAAAGGACTACAGGAAATCCACCAAAAAAGTTGCTCGGTTATTCCTGCTCGCAGCTCTGAAGTCTCTTCTTTTATTATAGAGCAGTTGCGCGAAAATGCCAGAAATAATTTATTGACAGTGCTGATTTTCGATCAATTTGAAGAGTTTTTCTTTGTTTCCACTTCAGTGGCACAAAGACAAATTTTTTATAATTTTTTGCGGTTGTTCTTGAATTTGCCGTATGTCAAGATAATTCTGTGCTTGCGCGAAGATTATTTGCACTACTTACTAGATTGCGATCGCTTCCCAAATCTTGACGCTATTAACAATAATATTCTCGACAAAAGCATCCGTTACCAACTGCGGAGTTTTTCTATCAAAGACGCGCGGGCTGTCATCGGACACTTAACAGAACGGGCGGAATTTTATTTAGAGCCGGCACTGATCGATGCCTTCGTAGAAGATTTAGCAGACGAACTGCAAGAAGTGCGACCAATCGAATTGCAGGTAGTAGGAGCGCAACTGCAAGAAGAAGGTATTACCAGCCTAGCACAATACCAGCAATTGGGGGACAATCCCAAAGCGGAATTAGTGAAAAGATCGCTCGAAAGAGTCATCTCTGACTGCGGTCTGGTTAACGAAGATGCAGCGTGGAAAATCTTGTTTTCCCTGACAGATGAAAGAGGCGTTCGCCTGATAAAAACCAAACACGAACTCTCGTTAGTGACAGGTCCGCAGCCAGCCGAGGCCCGGGAAACCGAATTATCGGCGATCGGCAGAAGCCGAATTCCCTTACACCGACAGTTCGCAAAAGACTCTGAAAACCGACAAAATAAAACTGATAACCTGGACTTAATTTTAGATATTTTAGTGGGTCATGGTTTGCTATTTTTGCTACGGGAAGCGCCAGAAGACCGCTATCAATTGGTACACGACTATTTAGTGCGACCAATCCGCCAAAGATTCGGCTTAGAAGCCAGACTGCACAAAGCAGAAGCAGACAAAAAAATGAGTCAAGCACAGCTCTACAGAGCCAATACTTTTCTCAAACAACTGCTGGGAGTAGCAGTGATCGGCGTCATGCTGCTAACCAGTTCCACCATCGCTGCCGTAAATTTTTGGTGGCGGGCCGTTGGTCAAAAACAGCTAGCTGTCGCTCAAACTCAGCGAGCCGAAATCAGTACCCTGACAGCAGCTTCTGAAGCACTTTATTTCTCAAACAACAAATTTGACGCCATGATGGAAAGTTTGAGAGCTGGTAAAAAGTGGAAACAGATCGAACACTCCCAACAAATGTATACTCTCAAAGACACCGAAATTCTGATTTCTGCTGCCCTCCAGCAGGCAGTTTATGGAGTCAAAGAACGCAACCGCTTGGAAGGACATGGCGATGTAGTTTGGGGTCTTAGCTTCAGTCCAGACGGCGAAACAATAGCTTCTTCCAGTGTAGATAAAACCGTCAAACTTTGGCGGCGCGACGGCAGTTTGTTGGCAACTTTCAAAGGCCATACTAACAGTGTCTCCTGTGTGGCGTTCAGTCCCGACAACAAAACAATAGCCTCGGCAAGTTTAGATAAAACTGTCAAAATTTGGCAAACTGACGGCAGTTTGCTGGCAACTTTCAAAGGGCATACTAATAGCGTTACCAGCGTTGCTTTTAGTTCTGACGGTCAAACGATCGCCAGTGGCTCTACAGATAAAACTATCAAACTTTGGAAAACCGACGGCACGCTGCTGAGAACGATCGAACAATTTGCTCCCGTAAATTGGCTAAGCTTCAGCCGCGACGGCAAAATAGTCGCTGTGGCGAGTGATGACGGTAGTGTGAAACTGTGGAGTTCGGACGGCAGGTTAATCGCTAATTTATGGCACAGCGAAAACAGACAACCCTCGAAAATTTACACCGTCAGTTTCTCCCCCGATGGTGAAACGATCGCCAGTGCGGGTGAAGATAAAACGGTGAAAATCTGGAGCATCGCTGCACTCAAACACCCACCAACAGAAAATTCAACACAAGCAAAAAAAGGTGAACTGCTAACCACTTTGCGGGGACACAGCAAGTGGGTATTTGGTGTCAGTTTCTCCCCCGACGGTCAAACACTTGCTTCGGGAAGTGCAGACGGGACTGTCAAACTCTGGAGTCTTGCTGGTGTTGGCGACAAACGCCCAACCGATGCTAGCAACATTAAACCAGAGAGTCGCTTACTGAGAACTTTTGAGGGACACGCCGATCGAGTTACTCAGGTGAGTTTTAGCCCGGAAGGCAAAACCTTGGCTTCGGCGAGTTTTGACAAAACTATCAGGCTGTGGCGACTCGATGACGTGCCGCTCAAAACCCTCGACGGACACCAAAACCGGGTGCAAAGCGTTACTTTCAGCCCCAACGGCCAAAGGCTGGCTTCTGCTTCTACGGACAACACTATCAAACTCTGGAGCCGCACGGGAGTTTTGCTAGAAACCTTGGAAGGACACACTCAGAGAGTCGCCAGCGTCAGTTTCAGCCCCGACGGCCAGCTACTTGCTTCTGGGAGTTACGACAAAACGGTGAAGGTGTGGAGTTTGACAGAAGATGGCATGAATAATATTCTCCCTTGTCCTTCGGCTCCGCTATTCCCGTGTTCGCCTTCTGTGCTGTTCACTCTCGACGGCCACGCCGACAGCGTGATGAGCGTGAGTTTTAGCCCCGACAGCGAGGTTCTGGCTTCGGCGAGCAAGGATAAGACTGTGAAACTCTGGACTAGAAACGGCAGGCTGATTAAAACTTTAACGGGACACACAGGCTGGGTGACTGGAGTGACTTTCAGTCCCGACGGCTCGATGCTGGCTTCTGCAAGCGATGACGGTACTCTCAAACTGTGGAATCGGGATGGTCGTTTGCTGAGAACTTTTGAAGGAGCTCACAACAGTTTTGTGTTGGGGGTGGCTTTTAGCCCTGATGGCAAAATGCTGGCTTCGGCTGGTTACGACAATTCCGTGAAACTGTGGAAGGTAGATGGGACTTTGGTGGCGACGCTGCTGAAGGGTTCTAGCGACAGCGTGACTAGCGTGGGTTTTAGCCCGGATGGTTTGTTGGTTGCTTCGGGCAGTTACGATCATAAGGTGAAGCTTTGGAGTCGCAGCGGGACTTTGCTGAAAACTTTGACGGGTCACAAGGATAGCGTGATGAGTGTGAGTTTTAGCCCGGATGGGAAGGTTCTTGCTTCTGCGGGCCGGGATAATCGGGTGATTTTATGGAATTTGGATCTTGACGATTTGCTGGTGAGGGGCTGTGACTGGGTGGGAGATTATCTGAGAACTAATCCTAATGTGAGCGATCGCGATCGGGGTCTTTGTGAAGGGGTTGGGGCAAAATCTCAATTGTAGTCTGAAGGAAGAGGTAAGAGGCAAGAGGCAAGAGGCAAGAGGCAAGACGGATTCCAAACTTTCCTTACTCGAACTCTTCCCCTTGGTCTCGGCTTCCTGTAAAGTAAATAATTGTAAAGAAATATGAGTTTTCTCTTATCCTCTGGTTAAGACGGCCAGCTAGCATTCACAATTAAGACCCGGATTATAAGTTCCTATGTCACAGCTTTTCCCGCAAAAATTTCTAGCCTCTGTTGCCGCATTTTTTCTGGCTTTGTCGGTGTGGACGATCGCACCTGCAGCCCACGCTTTCAATAATCCCGATTTGTTGCCTTCAACTCAGACGCCGATCATTGACTTAGCTAAAGCCCTTACTGATATTGAAGAACAAAATTTGGTAAAAAATTTAAAGGCATTTGAAGCCGAAACCGGTTGGAAATTGCGAGTGCTGACTCAGTACGATCGCACGCCCGGTTTGGCTGTCAAAAGTTATTGGGGGCTAGATGACAAGAGTGTGTTGCTAGTTGCTGACCCCCGAGGGGGCAATTTGCTCAATTTTAATGTGGGCGACTCGCTGTATCCGCTGCTGCCGCGAACTTTTTGGGTGGAACTGCAAACCCGCTACGGTAATCAATTTTTTGTGCGGGACAATGGCGAAGATCGAGCGATTATTGAATCTTTGGAGTCGATAGAAGGCTGTTTGCGTCAGGGCGGATGCCGCGTGGTTCCCGGTTTGCCGAGGGAACAGTGGGTTCTGACGTTAATTACGTCGGTGGTTGGCGGCGTCATCTGCGGCTTTGCGGCTCAACCTCGGAAGCCAGGACAGGTTGTGGCTTGGCAGTGGGCGCTGATTTTTTCGCCGCTGTGGGGAATTCTTTTTTTCGCTTTCGGACTTGGGCCGGTGGTGACTCGGACTTCTGACTGGTTGCCTGTGGTTCGGAATGTGGCGGGTTTTGCGATCGGAGTTTTGGTGGCATTCCTGACTCCGGTGTTGGGCAAATCTTCTTCGTCGTCGGAAACTTAGTTGTCAGTTGTCAGTTGGCAGTTGCCAGTCAACAGTCAACAGTCAACAGTCAACAAATGACTAAAAGCTGGTAAGCTGATACCTGACAACTCAGAGGCGACAGCTATCCAACAAATGGAATGGCACGTAAGCGATGCCCAGAGTCTGGGATTAATCGATAACGAAATTGGCGACCACGGTTTTTCAGCGGCGGAGTACGAAATAGTCCGCCGCGTGATTTATGCGACTGCTGATTTTGAGTACAAGTCTTTAATTAGTTTTTCCGATCAGGCTTTGCAGGCTGGGGCGGCGGCTTTGGCTGCTCGGACTACGATCGTGGTAGATGTGCCGATGGTGCAGGTGGGCATTACGCCTCTGATCCAAAGTACCTTTGCGAATCCGGTTTACTGTTCGATGGAGGCTTTGACACGCCCCCAAAAGGAAAGGACGCGGGCGGCTTGGGGGATTGAAACTTTGGCAAGACGCTATCCTGAAGGGATTTTTGTGGTGGGCCAGGCTCAAACTGCTTTGTCGGCGATCGTGGATTTGATTGAATCTGAGGAAATTCGGCCGGCTTTGGTGATTGGGACTCCTTCTGGGTTTGTGGGGGTTGACGTGGCGAAGTCGCGGCTGCACGATTCGATGATTCCTCACATTCGGATTGAGGGCCGCAAGGGCTCTGCGGTGGTGGCTGTGGCTATTGTTAACGGGCTGGTGGATTTGGCTTGGCAGGCTTACGGCCAAGAGGGGAACAGTTGATGATTGTGTGTGCTATTGGCGCGGATGGGTGGGTGGAAAAAATTGGGTGGTAAGAAAGTGGCTGAATCAGTCTCTGAGCAAGGCTTTGATTGCCACTTTCAGGCATCAATAAGTCCCTAATTGAAGAGTGAATGAGCCAACAGCGCGGCTTGAGTTCGATCGCGCAAATTTAACCGACTCAAAATATTCGTTACATAGTTCTTTACCGTGTTTTCCGACAAAAATAAGGTTTGAGCAATCTCTCGATTGTTCGCGCCCGAAGCTATTAAACGCAACACTTCTAATTCTCTGGGCGTGAGTTGCTCTAATTCTGGTGGAGAAACAACCGTCGGATTAGTTACAGCAGGAGTCATCAGGGCTTTCTCAAACAATCCGGGGCCGAGTTGCGTGTGTCCTTTATAAACAGCGCGAATGGCTAACGCAAGTTCGTCGGGTTCGGTATCTTTGAGCAGGTAGCCTTTTGCACCCAGCCGCATTGCTTGGCTGACATATTCATCGTCATCAAAGGTGGTTAAAACCAGCACTTTTGTATCGGGATAAGATTCGGCGATCGCCCCGGTTGCTGCTACGCCATCCATCACGGGCATCCGAATATCCATCAGCACAATGTCCGGCTGTAGGATGGGAATTTGGTCGATCGCCTCCTGTCCGTTTTCAGCTTCACCAATTACCTGCATATCAGAATAGCATTCCAGGATACTCTTGATTCCCCGGCGAATAATATGCCGATCGTCCACTAGCAAAATCCGAATCATATAACAATCCTCGCATCAATTAGCGTCGGGAAAACCGCACTTTATTATCATTTCTTCAGCCTCTTATAGAGGGACAAAAGTTTGTATAGACGCGGTTTAAACCGCTGATTCCTAGATATTTTGAGATGGCAAAGAAACCGAAATCCGGCAACCGTTTCCAGCCTTGCTGTAAATCGAAAATTGACCGCCTGCCGCGGCCACTCGTTCGCGCATTCCCTGGAGTCCGAATCCAGTGGTATTTTGTGCGGGATCGAAGCCTTTGCCGTTGTCAGCAATCGACAAATAAATCTGTCCTGCGTGCTGCTGCAATCCAACATTCACCATCGTTGCATCAGCGTGTTTGTGAATATTTGTGAGCGATTCTTGCACAATTCTGTAAAGTGCTGTATTGATTTCCTGAGATAGCAGAACTGGTAAGCGAATCGAGTTGGAAACTTCGATCGCAGTCATGCGCTGAAAGTCTTGGAGAAGTTTGTCGATCGCACTTTCAAGCGACAATCCTTGCAAAGGATTTGATCGCAACACCGAAACAGATTTGCGAATTTCTAACAAAGCTTCCGATCCGAGTTGTTTCGCCTGTTTCAGAAACTCCAGCGCTTTCTCATCCTCCGATTTCCAGAACAATAGGGCATTATTAAGCTGAATCGTTTGAGCCGCGAGGGTGTGTCCGAGTCCGTCATGGATTTCGCGGGCAATCCGATTGCGTTCCTGCAAAGTTGCCTGGTCTTCAATTCGCAGTGCATAATGGCGGAGTTGTTCGTGAGTTATGGCTAATTTATCGTGAGCGATTTCTAATTGCTCTCGGCTTTGGCGTTCTGCAATCAACGCATTAATTAACAATAAAGCGAAGACTAATGTCAAGCCAAATAATAACACATTGCTAAATCGCCATTCCCAAACAGTTGCAATGACTTTTTCAGGTAAAATAGGTTTTAATAACAGTAGCGAACTATAGGACAGCAGGGCTAAACCCAAGACTGTCACCTGCCCCGGCTGACGGAAGATCAGACAACTGCGCATCAGCAGGACGAGAAAAAGCAAAAAGCTCGATCGGCTCGATAACCCTTCGTGGACAATTGGCAGCAAAATCAAGCCAAATTCTAGGGCTGTAAATAAAACTTTTCTACTTAACCGAACGGTTGGCAAACGCAACCCGATCGCGCCGAAAAGTGCGATCGCGCCAACCCGTAACAGCAGCGACCAGACCGACTGAAACGGATGCAGCACTTCCATCAAGGCCGCCGTCGCCAGCAGCAGCCACTCCAAATAAAGCAACAAGCGAAAGGACGGATAGGTCAAGCGAATCATAGAACTTTTCCCCATCAAAAGCAGGAGCGATTCAAGCAAGGGCGCTGACCTAATTGTAGAAGGTATCTTGGAATCAAAAAACACGTTACCCCCTTATGTTCAGAAGGCAGAAGTTCGGCAACGGATTGTGTAGCGGATGTAACGGATTTAACGGATGGATGTTGAGGGAATTGGTAATTGGTAATTAAGCAATTGTCCCCCTCTCCGACTCTCCCTCTCTTCCCCTCGCACTCTCTCTCCTACTCCCGCTGTCCCCTTTTGCCATAACAAACAATTTATATGTGTAGCAGCTTAGCGAAGCGGCCAACGATCGCGCTAGAGCCTTTTCGGCTGATTTTGGCCTTTGGGACTAGGAAAAAAGTCACAACCGCAAAGTGCTTTTTGACTGGTCAAGTTAGGAGTCTTGGGTCATGCGCTGGCTGATTTTAGCCTATAAGATTTGGTGGTTAAGGTTAATTAGAGGCAGTAAATCATGAAAAGAACAACGATCGCACCAGCATTTCTTCTCGTCGGTGCAATTTTGGTAGGCGGTTTGTCTGGTTGTACGCAATCCAATGCCTCCGAAGCTACCCAACCTGACACGACGGCGGCCAATCCAGTAAGTTCCGACCAAGCGAAGGCGGATTCTGCTTCCACTCAAACTGCTCAAACTGTCGCGGCGACTGCAACTCCAAGTTCAGCGCAACCGAAAGCAACGGATGCAGAACGCGCACAGAAACGCGAGGAACTTCGCAAACAAGTCGAAGCGGTGTTGACGCCCGAGCAGGTACAACAGTTAGAAACTAAAGTCAAGGGAGGTGAAAAAATGCGGAAAGCTTTGTCCGAGCTAAATCTCACCGCCGAACAAAAGACAAAAATTAAAGAAATTCTCAAGACTGCTTATCCTCGGGGGCAAAAGCAGTCTCAAAGAAGCTCGCAATAACGTTCCGATCGAGCAATTTGCAGTGCGTAACTGATACAAGACTTGCGCGGGTTCTCCGGCCTACTCCACAAGAAAATTGATCTGTTGTGGAACAGGCAAGATGCCTGTTCTTGAGAATGATAAATGATACAAAATGTTAGTTACAACTGAGATGTTGCTCACCTTTTGCACCATTGTCAATAAGCCTTTTACGAACAGGCAAGATGCCTGTAAAGCGAGAAAATTTATCTCCTGTAGAACAGGCATCTTGCCTGTTTTTGAGAATAGTGCAAGATGTTAGTTACAAAAGAGGTTTGTGATGATCGAGGAAATTATTAGTGAAAGTCGGAATGGCACTCGCCCTAAAGTTTCTGACGAAAATCTGAAGCTGAACGAGCAACCGACGCACAACGTAGAAATTGTTAGTGAAACTCCAAAAGACGCTCTCCGTGAAGTTTTTCAGGAAGCTCCAACATTGCCCCAGAGCGAACCGGCGGAAAGTGTTGCAGCCAAACAACCGACGGAAAAGGTGCTGGCGAAAGGGCGGATTGCGCTGTTTCTGCTTGGGTTGCTGCTGGTGGGTGGGTTGGGATTTTTGGTTTGGGCGCGATCGACTGCTCCTAAAGCGGAAAAACCGAGCCGCAGCGGTAGACTGCAAATAACTCCGGTGACAGTGGCAACAGTAACGAAAAAAACGGTTCCAATACAGTTGCAAGCGATCGGTAACGTGCAATCGAGTTCTACTGTATCGGTGACACCACAAGCTAGCGGGCGGATTACAGGAGTTTATTTCAAGAAAGGACAAGAAGTTAAGAAAGGACAACTGCTGTTTTCGATCGACGATCGCTCTCAAACTGCCTCGATCCAGCAAGCTCAAGGAATCGTAGCAAAAAGCCAAGCACAGGTGCAACAAGCCACAGCCAACCTTTCTAAAGACGAAGGAGTTGTCGAACAAGCCAGAGCAACCCTTGACAAAGACCGAGGAATTGTCGAGCAAGCCAAAGCGACCCTTGCTAAAGACCAAGGAATTGTTCAGCAAGCCAGAATGACTCTGGAAAAAGACAAAGGAATTGTCGAGCAAGCCAGAATGACTCTGGAAAAAGACCAAGGCGCAGTCAAGCAAGCGATCGCGACCTTGACCAAGGATCGAGCTCAAGCCCAATATGCCGAAGCACAAAGTCAACGGTACGCAGCCCTCTACCAACAAGGAGTAATCAGTCAAGATCAAGCCCAACAATACGCTACCAGCAGCCGAGCCGCAGCAGCAACGGTCGATCTTGACCAGCAAGCGATCGCCAATGCTGAGACGGCGGTGAAGAGCGATCGCATCGGGATCGCCAATGCTGAGGCAGTCGTCAGAGGAGATGAAGTGGCGATCGCCAATGCTGAGACGGCGGTGAAAAGCGATCTCGTGGGGATTGAGAATGCTGAGACGGCGGTGAAAAGCGATTTAGTAGGGATTGACAATGCTCGGGCTGTCGTGGAGGGCGATCGGGCTGCGATCGAGGGTTCTCAAGCTGGGTTGAGTGCAGACGGCGGTGCCTTGAAAAATGCTCAGGTGCAATCATCCTATACCAAGGTCTATGCGCCGATCGACGGGCGCGCCGGAAACATTCTGGTGACAGAAGGCAATGTGGTGCAAGCAAGCACCGACAAACCCTTGGTGACAATCTCCACAATTAATCCAATTCAAGTTGCCTTTTCGGTTCCTGAATCCAACCTGCCAGACATCCAAAAATACGCGGACAACGGCAAACTTAAAGTTGATGTCACCTTTGCCGGAAACAATCGTCCGATATCGGGAACCTTGTCATTTGTAAACAATACGGTTGACAATTCCACAGGCTCAATTCAACTGATTGGCGACTTTAATAACGCAGATGGAAAACTATTCCCCGGTCAATTTGTTAGCACAACTCTAACATTAAGTCAACAACCCAATGCCATTGTTGTTCCCTCACAAGCTGTACAGACAGGGCCAAACGGACAATTCGTATTTGTCGCCCAAGAAGACGATACAGTGGAAAATGTGCCTGTAGTTGTCAGCAATACAATCAACGGCTTAACTGTCATCCAAAAAGGTCTGGATGCGGGTGATGAAGTTGTCACCGACGGACAAGCAAATCTGGTTGATGGCAGCAAGATTCGCATTAAAACCGCAGCGGATGCTAAAGATAATTCAGATAATACTAAAGGCAATAATAATTCAGACACATCTGGAGCCAAAGAAACTAATGTAAAATCTGGCGGCGACTCTAATTCATCGGGAAATAAGTCATGGAAATCGCGCAAAAATCCCTAGGGCTATCGTATCGATTTGAGATTTGAGATTTGAGATTTGAGATTTGAGATTGACCACGGATAAATGCGGGGGCTTGAGGGTTTTCGATTTTCGATTTGGGATTGATTCCACGGATAAATCACGTGGCGGGTACCATCAAGAAATTCTTGGTCAAAATGCCCGATGCCCGATGCCCGATGCCCGATGCCCGATGCCCGATGCCCGATGCCCCATGCCCGATGCCCCATGCCCCATGCCCCATGCCCCATGCCCATGCCCCATGCCCAAGAGTACCTTATTTACCTGAGAAAGGCTGATAACTAATGAATCTCTCAGAACCGTTTATTCGCCGTCCAATTATGACCACGTTGGTGATGGCGGCAATTCTGATTTTTGGTTGGATGAGTTATCGCTTACTGCCGATTAGCGATTTACCAAACGTCGATTATCCCACGATTCAAGTCAGTGCATCCCGCCCCGGCGCTAGCCCGGAAACGATGGCGGCATCGGTGGCGCGCCCGCTAGAAAAGCAATTTTCCAGCATTGCCGGACTCGATACGCTAACCTCAACAAGTACCAGCGGCAAAACTCAAATTACACTTCAGTTCAATCTCAGCCACAATATTGACGATGCGGCGCAAGATGTGGAATCGGCAATTTCCTCGGCCTCGGGCCAAATGCCCAACGATTTGCCAAATCCGCCTACCTACAGCAAAGTCAACCCCGCCGACGGGCCGATTCTTTACCTTTATCTCACTTCCCCAACACTTCCGCTTTCTGAGGTTGATAAATACGCACAAACCTATTTAGCGCAAAAGCTATCGACAATCGGCGGTGTGGCGCAAGTGCAGATTTACGGTTCTCAAAAGTATGCGGCTCGAATTCAACTCGATCCGCAGCAGTTAGCAACGCGGCAAATTGGCATCGATCGAGTGCAAACTGCGATCGAACAAGGAAACGTCAACTTACCCACAGGAAGCCTTTCCGGCAGCCATAAAAACTTTACGGTGCAAACAAACGGACAGCTTCAGGATGCAGCAGCATTCCGCCGTTTAATCGTGACATACAAAAATGGACAGCCTATTTATCTCGAACAATTAGGACGAGTCATTGACAGCGTAGAAAATACTCAACTTGCTAGTTGGTATAACAACGATCGCGCAATTATCCTCACGATTCAAAGACAGCCGGGAACAAATACTGTAGAAGTTGTAGAGACGATTCAAAAATTACTGCCCAACTTAAAAACTCAGATTCCGAGTTCGATCGAGCTTGGGGTGATGTACGATGCGTCTCAATCGATTCGCGATTCGGTTGACGACGTTCGGTTTACGCTCGTTTTGACGATCGCCCTAGTTATCTTAGTAATCTTCTTATTTTTACGCAATCTGTCTGCAACAGTCATTCCCAGCTTAGCGCTGCCGGTTTCGCTGATCGCAACCTTTGGGGTGATGCACTTATTGGACTACTCGCTAGATAACTTGTCGATGATGGCACTGACGCTATCCGTCGGCTTTGTAGTCGATGATGCGATCGTCATGCTCGAAAACATCGTCCGCCACATAGAAGAAGGAGAAAGCCCGCGAGAAGCGGCGCTAAACGGGTCTAGGGAAATCGGCTTTACGATTTTATCGATGACGCTTTCCTTGGTGGCGGTGTTTATTCCGATGTTATTTATGAGCGAGTTGTTGGGGCGCTTGTTTCATGAATTTGCAGTGACGATTGCAGTTTCAATTTTGGTTTCAGGCTTTGTATCTTTGAGCTTGACACCGATGTTGTGCAGCCGTTTTTTACGTCCGGTAAATCACGCCAATCAAAGTCGGCTTTATCGAGCTTCAGAGTATGTATTCGATCGCTTTTTAAGTTTGTACGATTGGAGCCTCAAGAAAGCTTTAAAATATCACCGCACCACGATGATTTTGTCATTCGCAATGGTGTTTGTCACAGTTGGACTATTTATCGCGGTTCCCAAAGGCTTTATTCCCAGCCAAGACACCGGACAAATCACGGGTATTACTCAAGCTGCACAAGATGCCTCTTTTGATGAATTAGTTCGCCACCAGCAAGCCGTTGTCAGCGCGATTCGCCAAGATCCGAATGTGGAAGCAGTTAACTCGAATATCGGGGCAGGAGCGAGTGCAAATGGCGGCGGGGCGGCAGTTGCCGGAAATTCGGGAAGCTTGTTTATTCGGCTGAAACCGATCTCGCAGCGGCAGATGGGAGCCGATGAAATTGTGCAGAATTTGCGATCGCAACTAGCAGAGATTCCCGGCATTCAAGTCTTCTTGCACAATCCTCCGGCAATCCCGCTGGGCACTCAACAAAGCACTGGATTGTATCAAATCGCGCTGCAAAGTTCTGACGTTTTACCGCTGCGGCAATACGTCCCGCAACTGGTTGACAAAATGAAAGCAATGCCAGAAATTCAGGATGTTAACAGCGATTTGCAGATGACTTCTCAAATCAAAATTGATATCGATCGCGACAAAGCCTCAGCATTAGGAATTACTGCCAGTCAAATTGAAAACACCCTGAGAAATGCTTACGGCGCTTACCAAGTTTCCACGATTTACGGCGCGAGCAACGAGTATCAAGTTATTTTGGAACTCGAACCAAAGTATCAAAAAGATCCCAATGCTTTGATGCAGCTTTACATCGCTACAGCCGCCAGTAATTCGAGTGATGCTTCTGGCGGTCAAACACAAGTACCGCTAGCAACGTTTGCCAAAATCACTCCGGGAATTGCACCGTTAATTGTCAACCATGTCGGGCGGATGAATGCTGCGACAATTTCCTACAACCTCGCTCCTGGGGTGGCGCTGGGAACGGCAAATAGTGCGATCGACAAAATCGTGAAATCGGTAATCCCTGACAGCATTTCTACTAATTATAAGGGCGCGAGTCAAGTATTTCAAAGTTCGCTGCCGAGTTTAGGGTTTCTGTTGGCCGTGGCAATTTTGGTAATCTATTTAATTCTCGGTATTTTGTACGAAGATTTCATCCATCCGATTACAATTCTGTCGGGATTGCCTTCGGCGGGATTTGGGGCATTATTAACGCTGATGTTGTTTGGCGTTGAGCTCAACGTTTATTCATTCATCGGCATCATTTTGCTGGTAGGGATTGTTAAGAAAAACGGCATTATGATGGTGGATTTTGCGATCGAAGCCCAGCGCGACGAGGGCAAAAAACCAGCGGAAGCAATCTATCAAGCCTGCTTAGTGCGCTTTCGGCCGATTATGATGACCACAATGGCGGCACTAATGGGAACATTGCCGATCGCCCTAGGAGTTGGGGCGGGTTCGGAATCTCGCCGCCCGTTAGGAATTGCTGTTGTCGGCGGACTTTTGTTTTCACAAGTTTTGACACTGTATCTCACGCCCGTATTTTACATCTACATGGAATCGTGGCGGAAAAAGCTCAATGAGGTGAAGTTTAGGAAAGTTTTTTCGTTTAAATGAGGACGGTAAAATAACCTTTATAAAATATTCGTAGGGTGCGTCGCCTGCGATCAATCCCCAACTAAATATCGACAAGATTGCATAAGTCTTTGATTGATACATAAACCGCAGATGTCAAGCAGATAAACACAGATTAACGCAGATATTTTTAGGATAGTAAACCTGGTATAAGGTGCGCCGCCATAAGGTTATCGATATTTGGTTAAGTATTTTCGAGGGCGATACACCCTACAACTTCTTCCCTCTTCCTTCTTCCTTCTTCCTTCATAATTATGAACCTTTCAGAAATTTTTATCCGCCGCCCCGTGATGACCGCACTGGTCACAATCGGCATCCTAATCTTCGGTTTGATGAGTTATTTTCTGCTACCAATTAGCGCCTTACCTCACGTTGAATATCCCTTTGTGAGTGTCTCTGCTAGCTTACCCGGTGCCACCCCCGAAACAATGTCATCCTCAGTCGCCGCGCCGCTAGAAAGACAGTTCACTGAAATAGCTGGCCTCAATTCGTTTAACTCCACCAGTTCCACCGGTAGCGCAAACATTTCCTTACAATTCGACTTCAGCCGCAGTGTGAATTCTGCTGCTAAAGACGTACAAGCTGCGATCGCCGCCGCCGCAGGTTCATTGCCATCGGGAATGCCCAAACCGCCTAGCTACCGCAAAGTTAACCCTTCAGTTGCGCCGGTTCTATACCTTTATTTGTACTCCAAAACCCTGCCAATTGCAGAAGTGGATGAAGCCGCAGAAGTGACGATCGCACAACCCATCTCAGCGATCGACGGCGTGGCGCAAGTGCAGGTTTACGGGCAGAAACAATATGCAGTGCGGATTCAACTCGATCCGCGAGAATTGACCGCCAGGGGCATCGGATTAGATCAAGTTAGAACCGCAGTTACGCAAGGAAATGTAAACTTGCCAACCGGAAGCCTCTCTGGCGATAACAAAAGCTATTTAATTCAGGTAAACGGTCAATTAAATAATGCAGCCGAATATCGATCGCTGATTGTTGCTTACAAAAATGGCGCAGCAGTGAGGCTGCAAGATTTAGGAAACGTGATTGACGACGTGCAGAACAACAAAGTCTTGAATTTGTACACCGATAAAAATGTTACAAATCAACCTGCAATCTTGCTGGCCGTGCAGCCTCAACCCGATGGAAATACTGTAGAAATCGTCGATTCGATCGTGCAAATGTTACCCGCACTCAAACAACAAATTCCCCAATCGATCGAAATGGGAATTATGTACGATCGCTCTCAATCAATTCGGGCTTCTGTAGACGATGTGAAGTTCTCCTTAGTTTTGTCGGTATGTCTGGTTGTCTTAGTAATTTTTCTATTTTTGCGGAACCTCACAGCGACGCTAATTCCGAGTTTAGCTTTGCCTGTGGCGATTATCGGTACGTTTGCGGTGATGTATCAGTTGGGATACTCGTTAGATAACCTGTCTCTGATGGCGCTGACGCTTTCAGTAGGGTTTGTGGTGGATGATGCGATCGTGGTTCTCGAAAATATTGTTCGCCACCAAGAAATGGGAGAAGCACCGCTAGAAGCAGCATTAAAAGGGTCGAAAGAAATTGGTTTTACTATTGTTTCCATGACGCTTTCATTGGTCGCCGTGTTTATTCCCATCATGTTTATGGGCGGGTTGATCGGTCGGTTATTCCACGAATTTGCTGTGACTATTTCTGTAGCAATTTTGGTGTCGGGATTTGTTTCTCTGAGCCTCACGCCGATGTTGTGCAGTCGATTTCTCAAATCGTCCCACCAACACCCAAAAAACCGCTTCTACCACCTTTCAGAGCGGGGATTCGAGCTGCTGCTGCAAGGATATGAATGGACGCTAAAGCCTGTTTTGAAATACCGTTTCATGACGCTGATTGGTTCTGTAATTCTGCTGGTATTTACGGCTTATCTGTTCGTTCTGGTTCCGAAAGGCTTTATTCCGACTGAAGACACCGGACAACTGATGGTTAACACAAAAGGAGCGCAAGATATTTCGTTTGAAGATATGCTGCTTCACCAACAAAAAGTGGTTGATATTATTCGGAAAAATCCCAACATCGCAGCATTGAACTCAACTGTAGGTGCGAGCGGGCCGAACGCATCTGCGAACAACGGACGCATCACAATTAGGCTCAAACCCCGATCGCAGCGCCGCCTCAGTGCCGATGAAATCATCCAACAACTCACTCCTAAATTGCGCGGAATTCCGGGGATACAAGCTTTTTTACGCTCTCCTGCTGCGATTCCGATCGGCGGTCAACAAACAAATTCACAATATCAGTTTACGGTGCAAAGTTTAGACTTGCAAGCGCTGCGTCAAGCGGTGCCGGAATTGTTAGCTAAAATCAAAACGCTACCGGGATTGCGCGGTGTGGATAGCGATTTGCAACTGAGCACGCCTCAGCTTCAAGTTAAAGTCGATCGCGACAAAGCCGCAGCCGTCGGCGTTAGTGCTCAACAAGTGCAAAAAACCCTCAGCGCAGCTTACGCTTCAGGACAGGTTTCGACGATTTATACTCCGAACAATCAATTTACGGTTGTGTTAGAGCTCAAGCCTGAGTATCAGCGCGATCCGAGTGCTTTGTCGATGCTTTACGTGCGATCGAATACCGGACAAATGATATCGCTAAGTGCGATCGCAAATGTCACCCAAACAGTCGGCCCGCTAACCGTCAATCACCTAACGGGATTGCCCTCTGCTACAATTTCCTTTGACACTCTTCCAGGCACATCACTGAGTCAAGCAACCGCAGCTATTGAGAAAGTTGCAAAGGATATTTTGCCGCCGTCAGTGACAACAAGTTTCCAAGGTGCAGCCCAGGTATTCAACCAATCTTTTAACGATTTAGGCTGGTTGTTGGTGGTTTCTATTGTGGTGATTTATTTAATTCTCGGCATTTTGTACGAGGATTTCATTCACCCGCTGACAATTTTGTCAGGTTTGCCGTCAGCCGGATTTGGTGCACTGTTAACGCTGGTAATCTTTCAGGTTGAACTCAATCTCTATTCGTTTATCGGGATTATTCTGCTGGTGGGAATTGTCAAGAAAAACGGTATTATGCTGGTAGATTTTGCGATCGAGAAACAGCGCCAAGAAGGCAGAAGCGCGTTTGATGCCATTTACGAAGCTTGCATCGTCCGCTTCCGTCCGATTATGATGACGACGATGGCGGCTTTAATTGGAACTTTGCCGATTGCCCTGGGAGTTGGTAGCGGTTCCGAATCGCGCCGTCCGTTGGGAATTGCGATCGTCGGTGGATTGCTGTTTTCGCAAGTTTTAACGCTGTATCTTACTCCGGTATTTTACACTTATATGGAAGCGTGGCGTAAACGGCTAGGTCAACCAAAAATGAAGCTGTCTGAATTTTTCTGGCGTCCGAAAACTCGACCTTCGACCAGAAATTAATCCCAAATCCGCGTTAAAAACTTCTTTATTAGACTGGGCGGTTTCAACCGCAGAATAGAATCTTGAACGTGGATTAGGGAGTCTGTTTTATTAATTAATAATCAGCGGGCGATCGCCTTTTTACATCTCTGCTTTGATTAGTGCGATCGCGGTCTTTTTTCCTGCCTTTTTTAATTTGCTGACTCATCTCCACAAACAAATCCCTACGCAGATAAGGATAGTCGCTCACCCACACGTCACGGCTGGGAATATAAATATCTGAAACTTTGGCAATTTTGCCTAAATCTTCTTGATTTGACATAATTAACATTAAAGCAGCTTGGCCGGGGGCAATTCCTTGGTGATCTTTCCGCAAGGGAGCTCGAAGTGTAGTAGTAAATCCGGTTTTGTCGCCGACTTCTAAATTAATTCGCGGTTCTAGGTTGTCAACTATTACGAGTTGTCCTTTTTGATTGACTGTTTCTTCTTGACTGGTGACTTCATCTGTAATATATATATCCAAAACTCGTCCTTGCCAAAAACCGCAGTATTGATATTTGCGACATTCTGCATTCCGCAAACTCGCCCACAAAATCGGCCCCCACAGCCAGTACAAACCAGCTATCAATCCGGTGATTAAAACTAGCGGCCCGACATCGGAACCGGCGAAGTTGTAGACTACCAGGAGGAAAACTACGCTGACTGCAGAGATTAACATTCGCCTCAAAAAATCTGGCGGTTTTCCCCAGATATATTTATATTGCGCTCCGGTGGCGACGGCGGGAATTAGTTCTTGAAAGGTTTCACGGGTTAAGGGAATTAACATAGGAAGTTCGGCAACGAGCAATGTACGGGATGCAACGGCTGTCTGTTCGGAAGCGGATTATATTAAAGGATTTAACAGATTTAAGGGATGGATGTTGAGCTCAAAAATCAGAAGTTAGAAGTCAAAAGTTAGAAGTTAGATTAATTCCCATTACTTATGACTAATGACTAATGACTAATGATTAATGGCTACAAGATTTTTTCCAGGCCGTAAACGAGCGATCGCAATTCAAGGACTTTGCGTATAGACAGCAAGACTCCTGGCATATAACAAGCGCGATCGCTCGTATCGTGTCGTAAAGTATAAACTTGACCGGCGCCACCAAAAATTACCTCTTGGTGGGCAATTAAACCGGGCAAGCGGATGCTGTGAATGCGAATCCCTTCATCGGCTAAAGAGCCCCGAGCTCCGGCTAATTTTTCGGTTTCATCCACCTCGGGGGGATTGAATGTTTTTCCCATTTCTGCTAGCATTTGGGCAGTTTGAATGGCTGTGCCGCTGGGGGCGTCGGCTTTTTGATTGTGGTGCAGCTCGATAATTTCAACGTGTTCAAAATACTGAGAAGCTGTGACAGCGGCCTGTTGGAGCAAAACCATGCCGATCGAGAAATTGGGTACGATCAAACAGCCGATGCTGGCTTTGTCAGCAAATTCAGCTAAGTTTTCAATTTGCTTGCTGCTCAAGCCGGTAGTGCCGACTACCGGGCGAATGCCGTAAGCTATGGCCGATCGCACGTTTTCATAAACTGACGAAGGGTGCGTAAAATCTACCATCACGCCTAACTGCTTTTCCTGAGCTGCTAATACCAGCATTCCTTGCAAGTCGTCAGTGATGGGAACTTCTAACGGGCCGCATCCGGCTAATTCGCCGGCATCGGCGTTGAGGCACTCAGGAGAACGGTCTACAGCCCCAAATAAGGTCATGTCACTAGCATGGGCGATCGCCTTAATTACTTCGCGGCCCATTTTGCCTGCAGCACCGTTAACAATCACCGGAATCGGAAGTTGATTCGCCATCATCTCAAAAATATCCTGAAAGTTTGATCGACTAAATTTTAACGCTTGTGCGAATTTGGGGAAACAACGAATGAAAGACAGGATTTGTCGGCAAATCTTCAAAAACCCGGTACCCGTTCGAGAAATACTTTGCCAAATCGAGTAATTAGCTTAAAGAAACTCGGTTGCGGCACAAGTTCTGAAAAAATTACATTCAATCTCATATTAAGCTCAATTCTGTAAGAACAGACTTGTGCGGAGCGAATTTGCACCCATATATTTTTTCTGTGACTGCCAACTTCTCTCGAAATCTTCGTTGTGTAATGTCTGTCGCAACTGGCTTCGACCTGAGTTCTCAAAACCGACGGGTCAGGATTTTGCCTGCAATGCTCGCGGGCGCGACTGTAACGCTGCTGAATATGGGAATTCGGCAGTTGGGAGGCCTGCAAAGCTTGGAATTGGGAAGTTTTGACTCGTTAGTGCGCTTGCAGCCAGATTCGGGTCCCGATCCGCGACTGTTGGTAGTGGGAATTTCTGAGGCTGATATTCAAGCTTTGGGGAGATTTCCGATTTCCGACGGTGCGATCGCTCAAACCTTGACAAAACTGCAAAAGTATCAGCCAAAAGTCATCGGTTTGGATTTGTACCGGGATTTGCCTCAAGCGCCGGGACACAAAGAATTGCTGGCCGGGCTGAAAGCACGGAATGTTGTGGCGATTTATAAATTGAGGGATTCAGAAAGTGAGGGAGTGGCTGCGCCCCCGGGGATACCGCCCGATCGGCTCGGTTTTAACGACTTCGTGCTCGATCCTGATGGCGTTGTACGCCGCAATTTGCTCTCAGTCTCGCAACCAGACAAAAAGATTGCTTTATCGTTTTCTGTGCAAGTGGCTTTGCTGTATCTCAAAGACAGAGTACAGCAGAAAAATAGTTCTGTTCATCCCCACCAAATCAACTGGGGAAAGGCAGAATTTGTGCCTTTAACTTCTCACAGCGGCGGCTATGCAAATCTCGACGCCAAAGGCTACCAAATTCTGCTCAAATACCGTTCTGGTAAGGATGTGGCGCGACAAGTCAGTATCACGCAGGTATTGAAGGGGGAAATTGAACCAAGCTGGGTTAAGGGAAAAATTGTGTTGATCGGGACGACTGCACCGAGCACCAGAGACGTGTTTCTGACGCCCTACAGTCCCGTTAAAAAGCAAAGTCCGAAAATGCCGGGAGTGCTTCTGCACGCGCAAATGCTCAGCCAAATATTGAGTGCTGTTTTGGATGGGCGATCGCTCTTTTGGGTGTGGCCGGAATGGGCGGAAATTTTGTGGAACGGTGCTTGGGCGATGGTTGGCGGGGTTTTGGCTTGGCGGATTCAGCATCCTGTGAAGGCGGGATTGGCTGGGGGTGCGGGATTGATGGGACTGTTGGGGATTAGTTATGGGATTTTTACTGGGGGTGGGTGGGTACCGTTAGTGTCGCCGACTTTGGGTTTGGTGGTGACTGGTGTGGGTGTCAGTGCTTACAGAAAGCTTTACGATGCTTTTCACGATTCTCTGACGGGTTTGCCCAACCGGGATTTGTTCGTGGATTGTCTGGGGCGGGCGATCGCCAATACTAGGGGCCGGCGTAGCTATCTGTTTGCGGTGCTGTTTCTGGATTTAGACAGGTTTAAGGTGATTAATGATTCTTTGGGTCATTTGGCGGGGGACGAACTGCTGATGTCGGTGGTGCAGCGGTTGAGGGCGATTATTGGCTCCGGGGATACTGTGGCGCGGGTGGGGGGTGACGATTTTGCGATTTTGGTGAGGAATGTTGATGTTGGCAGTGCGGTGGATTTGGCCGGTCGCATTCACCAAGCTTTAATTTTGCCTTTTGATTTGAAGGGGCAGGAGGTGTTTGTGACGGCAAGTATCGGGATTGCGGTGGGCGGCGAACCTGCTACTGTCAGGGAACAGCCGGAACACTTGCTGCGGGACGCCCACACGGCGATGTACCGGGCGAAGGCTTTGGGAACGGGAAGGTATCAGGTGTTTAATGCTTCGATGCACGCTTTGGCGGTGGAGAGATTGCAGTTGGAGACTGATTTGCGGGTGGCCTTGAAGCGTCAGGAGTTTTTGCTGCATTACCAGCCGTTTGTATCTTTGGCAACTGGTAGGATTATTGGGTTTGAGGCTTTGGTGCGCTGGCAGCACCCGCTGCGAGGTTTGATTTCGCCGGTGAAATTTATTCCGGTGGCTGAGGAAACGGGGGCAATTGTACCGCTGGGTGAGTGGGTGTTGGAGGAGGCTTGCTGGCAGTTGCGGCTTTGGGAGGGAATGTTTGATTTCGATCAGCCTTTAATTATGAGTGTAAATTTGTCGGGAAAGCAGTTTGCCCAGCCGGATTTGGTCGATCGCATTCAGATGATTTTGGAAACAACGGGTTTGAGTGCCGATAGTTTGAAGTTGGAGATTACTGAGAGTGTGGTGATGGATGATGTGGAGTCGGCGATCGCGGTTTTAAAGCACATGAAGCAGCTTAATGTCAAGTTGGGAATTGATGATTTTGGCACTGGTTATTCGTCGTTGAGTTATTTGAGTCGTTTTCCTACGGATACTTTGAAGGTTGATAAGTCGTTTGTGGGGCGGATGGAGCTCGAAAGCGAGGGGGAGAATGTGGCGATCGTCCGCACGATTGTGGCGCTGGCTCACGCTTTGGGTATGGATGTGATTGCTGAGGGTGTGGAGACGGCGGCACAATTAGCTAGGTTAAGGGCGATCGGCTGCGAATACGGTCAGGGTTATTTTTTTGCTAAGCCGTTACCGAGCGAGGCTGCGACTGCTTTGATGGCTTCCGAGCCACAGTGGTAGTCATTAGTTATTAGTTATTGTACCTTAGAGCTAAAATAGAAAGTCGATCGGGTTCCCAAAACAGCTCTTTAATCTGTTGGATGCTAAATTTAGTGTTATCTCAACAAACATGAAGCTAAAAGAACTTGTCAGTCATCTCGTTATCGAGTATCGAAATTAACAAAGTATGCTCTTAATTTAGATAATCCATTCGGTAGCCATCAAGCTGTAATATTTCAGCGTCGTTTAGAATTGTATCAATAAAACTATGAGTTACTGTTAGCACATATTTTAACTAAAACTATTGATACGGAAGCAGTTTTAGGACTAAATGACAAACACGGACAGCGCTATGCTGTGGAATTGGCAATTCTGGGCATACAAGGACAGGACGGCAGGAGATTTTCCGTACAGCTTGGATCGTAGAACCGGGTAGTAATAGGGCGAGACTGGTAACACTATTCGTTCGGAGGTAAGCACGATCTTACCAGAAGTATTTGATGTAGTAGAATTGTTAGTAATATTGCCTGAATATAATTTACACCTAGGTGCTAGAGGGGCTATTGTAGATTGTTATGATGATGGGAATTACGAAATAGAATTTAGCGACCGCTCTGGCGAAACAATAGTTTTGTGTACTCTGTCTACCGAGCAGTTTTTAGTTGTTTGGAAGTCGAAAGAAAGGCGTTGGTTGTCTGTATCGGAACTATTAGCTGCGATGGTTGAACGTTTGTCTGATGAACGTCAGCAACAAATTTTAGAGTTGGCGTGTTCTGTGTCTCAGAAATAGTCTGTTTTTGGCGGCGTTTTGAGAGAAATCACACAAACTCTGCACTTGGATTTCAAGGCTGCAGATCGACTGTTGTCCGCTTGTATGTCACAATAAACAAGCAATTATTATATTTTGAGTTATCCTGTGAGTCCTACTGCCGAAGTCAGCAATACCCTAAATGCGGGCGTTCTACCAACCGTTACCGCTACCCCAGCCCGCCGCCCTGTTTTTCCCTTCACTGCAATTGTTGGCCAGGAGGAGATGAAACTGGCGCTGCTGTTGAATGTCATCGATCCCAAAATTGGCGGCGTGATGATTATGGGCGATCGAGGTACTGGTAAATCTACCACAATCCGCGCCCTCACTGACTTGCTGCCGGAAATTGAGGTGGTGGCTGACGATCCTTTTAACAGTCATCCCAGCGATCCAGATTTGATGAGCGATGAGGTGCGCGATCGCACTTTATCTCAAACTGACCTTAAAATCGCGCGCAAGAAAGTTCAAATGGTAGACTTGCCTCTGGGCGCTACCGAAGACCGAGTTTGCGGTACGATCGACATCGAGAAAGCTTTGTCAGAAGGTGTTAAAGCTTTTGAACCCGGTCTTTTAGCTAAAGCTAACCGAGGCATTCTGTACGTTGATGAAGTCAATTTGCTCGACGATCATTTAGTCGATGTTTTGCTCGACTCGGCCGCCAGCGGTTGGAATACTGTGGAAAGAGAAGGCATTTCGATCCGCCACCCGGCTAAGTTTATTTTAATCGGTTCCGGGAACCCAGAAGAAGGAGAATTGCGGCCGCAGTTGCTCGACAGATTCGGGATGCACGCAGAAATTAGGACTGTAAAAGATCCGAATTTAAGAGTGGAAATTGTCGAACAGCGATCGAGTTTTGACCAAAATCCAGCGGAGTTTCTCGCGAAATACCAGCGCGAACAAGATGAACTGCAGCAGAGGTTGGTGGAAGCCCAGGAAAGATTGAAATCGGTAACTATCGATAGAGAGTTGCGGGTAAAAATCTCCCAAGTTTGCGCGGAATTGGATGTAGACGGGCTGCGGGGCGATTTGGTGACGAATCGGGCTGCGAAAGCTTTCACGGCTTTGGAATGCCGCACAGAGGTGACTGTGGACGATATTCGCCGGGTGATGACTTTGTGTTTGCGGCACCGATTGCGGAAAGACCCGCTAGAATCAATAGATTCGGGGTATAAAGTGACTAAAGTGTTCGATCGGGTATTCGGCCTAGAAACAACTGAGGGGTAATTAATAATTGGTAATTGGTAATGGGTGGTGAGGAAACATTTCCCAAATTTTTAATGCCTCTTTCCCCATTTCCAATTACTAATTCTGGCAATGGAAAAACGAATTTTAGGATTAGATCCCGGCTTAGCAAATCTCGGCTACGGGGCAATTTGCTGTCAAATTGTCCCCGGTAAACAAGATGAAAACTTTGTTTCGATGATTGATTGCGGCGTGATCAAAACAATGCCAAAACAAGAAATGGGACAGCGCCTCAAAACAATTTACGAAGATTTGCACGCGGTAATTGAAGAGATTAAACCAGATGTAGCAATTGCCGAAAAATTGTTTTTTTACAAGATGGGAAATACCATACTGGTAGCGCAAGCGCGGGGTGTTTTGACACTGGTATTGGCGCAGTGTGGAGTGCCGCTGTTCGAGTTTACGCCGGCTCAAATTAAGCAAGCTTTGACAGGCCGCGGTAATGCGGATAAGTCCGAAGTGCAAGAGGCCGTGGCGCGGGAGTTAGAGTTGGGTTATATTCCGAAACCCGATGATGCGGCGGATGCTTTGGCTGTGGCTTTGACTGGTTGGTACGATGATGATATTTGTCCCAAGAAAATACAGTTGGAAACAGGAAAAATTTGAGGCAATATCAAATTATCGGCAAATTAAGGACAAATCCGGGCAAGACATCTTCTCCTGATAAACTCACAGGAAACTGTGCAATCTCTACCTCGCGAGAAGGGCGATAAATTTCTACTTGTTCGTCTTGAGGATTAATTAGCCAACCCAAGCGCAAGCCGCTGTTGAGGTATTCCTGCATTTTCTCCTGAAGGGGTCGCAGCGGGTCTGTGCGCGATTTCCTACCCTTCGGGAACCCCTGCGGGGAACGGGATAGCTTCGCTTCACGCAATTCAATGACAAAATCAGGACAAATTGGCGGAAATTTCTCTTGTTGTTCTTCTGTTAAAGCCGAGCATCTTTCCAAGCTAACCCAAGCCGCGTCTGGAGAGCGATCGCCATTATTTGGCAACCAAAAAATTGTGGAAGAACTAAACACTTTCCCTAGCTGCGTTTGACGGTTCCACAAGCCCAACTCTGTAATTAAATCTGCTTCTCAATTGCCGCTGACTCCGCCTACTGGTGACATAATAATAATTTCTCCTTTAGCAGTTCGTTCAAATTGCCAGTCTCGATTCATCTGCCATAAACGGTAAAACTGTTCGTCTGTTAGTTCGACAGTATCTAAGTTTAAAGTAACGGTTGTCATTCTTCCCAACTCCCTAGAAATATGAGTTCTGCAAACCTATTTTAGCGCTGCTTTTTGTCAAGGATCGACGAAACTAATCTAATTTAACATCAGTCCTCTGCAAAAACAGTTAAGCTTTGAAATGGGTTTAAACATCAGGCGGCTTAGGGCGTTAATGCCAGATATTGATCGCATTTAACATCAGTCCTCTGCAAAAACAGTTAAGCTTTGACACGGGTTCCAACCCCAGGCGGACTATTGCGAAGTCCAAAATATTAGTTGAAAATGTAATGAGGTTCGATCTCCCAATTTCACCTTCACTCCAAAAAATGCTATAATATCAACTTTAATTGCTAAACTTGTCCCGCCAGCAGAGAACACAGGAAAATAATATGATGATTATTACCTCCCAACAAATTGCCCAGTTTCGCTCGCAATTAGCCGAATATCCCGAAGCCCTAAAAGCCCTAGACGCAATCGAAGATTGCGAAGGTAACATCGAGGATGCAGCGATATCTCTAGCAATTCAAGCCGGACAAGAACCGAATATATCAGAAAATTGGTTAGACGGATTAGCCAAAAGATGCCGCGTTGCTATCTGCAAATCCGAGGTTAAAGAAGAGTTGGCAAACGGACAATTGAATGCAGCATTTAGAGATTTAGTGGCAGCAAAAATTTGCCCTGATATTTTGGTAACTTCGGTGATTATTTATGTATTTAAAAGTGGGGTGAATGAGTTTTGCGAGCCTCTAGAATATAAACTTTAAAGCCATAGCTGCATTTAAAAATTAGGTGAAGCAAAGCTATCCCGAAGGGTAGGGAATCGCCCTCATTTCTCAAAACATGATACAACGAGGCGATCGCAACTCTTCTCTACCCCTTTGCACTACTGTACCCAGCCGGCCTCAAATCCGGCGACAAACCCAAAGATTTCCCCAGCAAACGAGCAAGTTGCACTAAAAAATTAGCAGTATCTTCGTCACCTTCGCGCGCCATTGAAGCCGATATCTGGATTAGCATTTGCACAAATCCCGCATCAATTAAATCGGAACGCGAGCTCAAAACCTCTGGTTCTTGGCCGTTGGGACAAGTAAGCACTCGCTCGATTAAGTTCAAATAAGCCTCTTGGCGTTCTGGATTCATTTTGGCAGAAGCTGTACAGTAAATAATTTATTATTACGTTTAACTCAGTCCTGTCAATCAGGCGATCGAATAAGCGATCCCCGTTTTTACTCTAGAAACTCCATTCAGTCAGGAATAGACAGAAGCTTAAAGAAAATCTTAAGTTTCTCAATGCTAGTTTAGTCGAGGTAAGGTGCGCCGAGGTGTACCCTACTATTACGGGACTTAGGAATATACACAATGAAAATAGGAATATTTTTAGGAAATCTAGGAAACCCCGCCATCTACTATCCCAAACTCGCCACAATTACCGGCGGAGTCGCGGCGAGTATTTTTCTTTGCCAATTATTGCAATGGCAATCACAACATTCCAACTCCGGCGAATGGGTAAAAACCAACAGCAGCGAAATTGAAAAAGCCACCGGTTTAAATCACGAAGAACAAGAACTCGCGAGACGCCTGCTCAAAGTGCGATCGCTCCTGAAAGAAAAATTAACAAATCCCAACACGGACACCCTAGAACTCTGGGCTGACATTGATGCTTTCGAGGAAAAACTTAATAACTTTTGGACACCGAATCCGCCAGATATTATAACACAGATAAGCCGCGAAAGTCACAATCACCCTGTAGAAATCTTCCGCGAAACATCACCCCCAAATCATGTAGTTAAAACCGACAAATATTTCGGGCAACCCCGCCAGCAAATAGCCGTTGCTGTCACCCCTCATTACCGATTTAGCGGCCCTTGGAATTCCCAAGAAGAACTGCACAACTTTCAGCGAGCTTTAGAAGCATATGCTCAAGAGCACAGCTTAGGATTTGGCAATCCTTCTGGATGGGCATTTAAAATTATTGACAGCATGACAAAAGGCTTAACCTCGACTTTTTGGGAGGAATTTATCGCCGGAATTCCTTTAGGAGAAAGTCAGAAAGTTAAGCGAGATTGGGAAATCGAACCGGAAGTGCCTTATCCTGCTTTTGAAGAGGAGCGAATTCAGTATTACGTGCACAAAGGCGAACCGCTAGAAGCAGCAGTCTCTAAAGCCCGTGCTGATTTGAGAAACCCGGTTTTGGGCAAAGATTTGTGGGAGGGATTTTTGCGAAAGTGCGATCGCCTTGCCGATGATGCACTCAAAGCCAAAAACCAGGGCGTTGACACACCATATCTGCCCTCTTCCTTCAACGAAAAACCGCAAATCACCAAGGATAGCGTTATGCGGAAGTTAGGGGCGATCGCGCCGCAATTAGCCCTCAATCAATCCACATCTGAAACAATTGCTGAACCGGCAAAACTCGAACAAAAAGAGCTGCCAACCGCAGCCGAAATCCCCACTATTTTCTCTTTGCAAAAAGCTTACCAAACTCCTCTCGGCAGAAGTATAGTTGAACAACAAATCGGTGCTAACCCCGAATGGGGCTACGAAATAGTTGACGGTGAAATAGTCGAATCAATCCCTTTTTAATGAGGCTGATATGAAACGAATTAGCGAGATTAATCCGCTGGGAGAAGAGCGACAAAATCCTTCTGAGGAAGAGAGAGAAAAACTGCGGCGGTCAAGATTGCAGCGAGAAAGAGATGAAGGATATCAAAAGTTAGTTGAACTCTGCAATTTGGGCGAATATGACATAGCCCAGCAGTTGGCAAATCGACATTTTAATTGGGGTTATGAAATAGTTGATGGAATTGTGATGGAAAGGATAGATTAGGTTCGCAGTTATCCCATTTGTCACTTTCATGGGCGGGCAAGATGCCCGCCCCACAAAAATTTAATATGTCGTGGAACAGGCATCTTGCCTGTTCCTAATACAGCACTTCCGGATGTTATGAGGTACAGTAGCAGCAATTAGTAAACCAGTTTTTAAGATGTTTCGGATTAATTAAGTCAAGAGCCACAGCAATTAT
>NZ_JAUBQS010000109.1:0-9332 GCF_036701355.1 Microcoleus sp. Pol12B3 | reverse complement strand
GTATTGCCTAATTGTAGGCTGCCAGAACTGCCGTGAGAAATAATGTGAACCGAGTCTATCGCCCCGTTAGTAGAGGCATATTTTTCCATCTCCGAGGTGATTTGTTCGATGCCGTTTTTGGTGCTGTCGAGTATTACTACCTGCTGTCCGGGCAGCACTCCCGCTGTAAGTGACTCGTAATCTTCCACGCCGGAGTCAATGAAGACTAAGGAGCGCAGTGGCCGTTTTTCAAAAGAAGATTGCGAGTTAACTTGAGTGAATGTAGAACTCATTTTGGAGACTCCATTAAGGGCATTATTGGTAGATACGCCCCGGAGTTATCTCTTCAATTTTATTTGATAACTGTGCGATTTGAGCAATTAACTTTTGTATGGATTAAGGTAATCCCAACTGAGGATAACATAGCCTAATTACAGTTGATATGAGCCGTCGTCAGAAGTTCTGTAAACTTTATCAATCTCTCAGGATAGAGCCAGATTTTTGAAGTACCGAGGTAATTTTCTCGATGCAGTCAGATTCCCCAGCCAAAATTTTGGCAACAAAATATTCACCTTCATTGATGCTGGATTCCTTGAATACAAAGCTTTTGGATGGGGAATTTTCGTATTCCGAGAATCGAGTGGTTTCCCTTAAAGAAGCCAACATATGGCGCCCTCCAAAAGCGAGTTTAGGGGTAGATACAGCCTTGGATTCAGAGCTTCTGAAACTGCCAGCGACCTTGTTTATTTCGCTCATTTTTATTTAACCTATCTATCAGTTTCCCCTATTTCTGCAGCGCTGCCATCCGCGATCGCACGGAATTTACAGCACTTGCCGATGCTGTGAGGTACAGTAGCAGCAATGAGTCAACCAATCTCTTAAACGGTGAGGATTCATCAAATTAAGGGCAACTGCTGCGATCCTGGGGGTGACAAATATAGCTAGAAACCTTGCCTGAGCAAAGTTCTAGTCCTGAGACCTTTTTGATAAAAGTGATGCTTATTAGGAGTTAACTTCATTAACTCTTCCACAGGTTCAGCATATTTTTCAATATAATTAACCCACTGTTGGCTATCATTCCCACTCTCAAATTTACTGCGTATGCGATAAGTTTTTTGGGGTTCCTTGATGCAAAAAATATACTTTGGTAAATGCTTCATTTTGACTATAGTACCTTCAATAATGTCGCGAATATAGGCAATTTTAATCAATAGTATCATTTTAAATAATCTGTCTTCTATTAACCCTGTACCCTGTAAATTATAGCCTTATGTTTTGCAATCACGGAACATTTCCTCAATTCCCATCCGTTGCTTATAAGCAGCTATAGCTTCCGGTAAACTACCTAAGTTAGTTAGAAGAAACCACGCCTCGTTAACTGTCCATCCTTGATAATTACTTTTCCATTTGCAGTCAATATCAAATCCTGCAAGTGGCTTAGTCTTTCTAACTTTTACACCTTGAAAGTATAGAGATGTTCCGCGCGTGTCCCTAACTCATCTAACCGTAGCCTGCAGCATATTTTCGGTTTCGATACAATGATTTCGTTTGAGTTGTAAGCAAAAATACACATCTTGCTCTCTCAGCCAGTTGACCAAATCTATTGAACAGAATTCAGGCATCGCCTAACCACGAGCTGATAATCTTTAAATAAGGGTAAAATAGTTGAGATGACGGCGCTCTGCTCATTGATATTACTGCTACCTCGTTTTGGTAACAGGGACCAAGATAAGGGGATTGCTCTTCGCGGACATATCAGATTAATCATAAACAGATTGATACATCCCCATTGGCTTCGCATCGATCGCGATCGATAATTTCTGTCCGGGTTGGCAATAATTTGTCAACCAATAGGTAATTAGCGGAAACCACAGATCGGTTAAGGTAAGCTGGGGTAAATCTAAAAATCTTTGTAACTTGCGGCGACGACTTGAGCGTGGTAATGGGGTACGGAAATACGCGATCAAGTCGTTCTAATCTCACCTGTTTTTCTGATGTTAAGAGATTGAGCACTATTTCTATAACTAAAAATTGAGAGGGGGTTAGTTCTCTTTGGAAGTGAGTCTGATAGAATCTAGGTAACATATTTTTGGCATAGATCGAGTGTAACTTTAGCTTGACCTATCTTTTTTTTACACAGGTGAGTCAAATCTTTGCCCTGTCTGGCTTTTGGGCGGGGTTGTCACCCGCAAGCAAAATTTAAAGGATTTAAAGCTAATGTCGCTTGTAAATAGAAAGGAAAATATGGCGGAGTCACAGTCAAAGAAGCATGGTTTATATTAACTAAATTGAAAACCTTAAAAGCTGCTCTAAGCACTTATAAACAAATATTTGATATAGAAGAAATGTTTAGAGATTATAAAAACGGTAGCTATAACAGTGAAGAGACCCAAGTATCAGAACCCAGGATATTGACCTTAATTTGGTTATTAAGCATCGCTTATACAGAGACAATTATTGAAGGAAGATTAGTCAAAAAAGTGGCATCGCAAAAATATGTAGCTAGTCCCAAACAACCCAAACGTATTTATCGTTTGCACAGTACATTTCAAGTGGGTAGGCGGGCATAAAATTGGCTAACTTTTATGGATATTTGTCAAGAAAAAGTTAGAGAATATATTAGTTGACACCCAATAAACTGTCAAATTATCAAAGAGGTAAAAGGGTGGTAAAGCTGAGCATAACTGTCTTGCAGCCATTTTTGTCACCCTTTCAGCTCTTCCCCTTTCCCTCTTCCTTCGATATTTGGGGATTATTTCAAGGAAGAAATCCGCACTCTGACCTTCATGCCACTGCTATTCAAAGCGCACAGAAATCAGCTTCTTTGTAAAACTCCACAGTTCATTTTTCAAACAGTAGTCTAGTTCTTGTGCCCACTTTCGTTTTAAGAAACCCTTAGTTTGTTACCTTCCACTGAAAAATTAGATAGGGTTACGCCACGGCGAATCTTCGGTGTAAGCTAAAGCTACTCGTTTTGGATCGCGACTATTCCAGTCATCTTCTGCGATTTGAACTTTAGTTTTAGCAGGTTCCCGCGTAAAAGGTGGCAGTGGTAGTTTAGTTTCCATCTGGTTGAATGATTTTGCTCCTTTTCAAGGAGTCATCGAACTTAGCATAATAATGAACACAGCACAAGACCACTATAACCAGCAACTTGCTGCCGTTTACAGTTGGATGTCAGGAAATCCTGAAGAAGCGATCGAACGAAATCACGCTCTTTTTTGTCAATTGGGACTCGACTCCGCACCGCGAGGATTAGCCATTGATTTAGGTGCAGGCTCAGGATTTCAATCTATTCCTTTAGCGAAATTAGGCTTTTCCGTAGTAGCTATAGATTTCTGTAATGCCCTACTTTCAGAGTTACGCGATCGCGCTAAACATCTTTCCATCCATACCATTCACGACGATCTGCTTAATTTCTCGCAACATATTCAGGAACAGGCGCAGCTCATTGTTTGCATGGGCGACACACTTACACACCTAGAATCATTGAGTGCTGTCGATTCATTACTTTTGGACATTGAGCGCTCGCTGATTGAGAATGGGATGTTGATTTTAACTTTCCGCGACTATGTTTCAGCAGAGCTTCATGGAACTCAGCGTTTTATTCCTGTACAAAGTGATGAACTTACAATCCTCACTTGTTTCTTGGAGTATCAGGAAAACAGCGTAGCAGTCCATGACTTACTCTATCAAAAACAGGGCGATAGGTGGTCATTCAGTGCCAGTTCTTACCAAAAACTGAGGCTCAATAAAAATTGGTTGTGCGATCGGCTATCTGAAATAGGTTTACAGGTACTTCAGAACGAGATGATTAATGGAATGGTTTGTATCATTGCCAAGAAATTATATTAGAGACTTTATATTAGAGACAACCGAGAGTCGCTGTAGTTACTGTTCCGAAATCTACAGCCCCATCCAAGGCTTAGAAACTGAAATCTCAGGAAACCTGATATGAAACTCCTCCGACGGCTGACATTGTGCTTCCTCTCCTTGACGCTCACCCTCTGGCTGGGCAGTTGCTCCTCCCCACCCCAAATCCAGGCGGTGACGCTCAATGTTGCTGCGTCAGGCATGGTTCGCACAGCCGTGGAGGAAATCGATCGACTCTATCAGCAGGAACACCCCAATATCTGGTTGAATCCGACCTTTGCCGGAACAAGCGTAATCCGGGCAGCCGTTGAGCAGGGAGAACCTTTTGATGGGGTTTTGTTATCAGAGATTTCCGCGCTGGATGCGCTGCAAGCCCAAGGGCTGATTCTGCCCGAAAGCCGTCGGGACTTAGTGACCACCGATATTGTGGTGATTGCAGCGACTGATTCTGCGGTGCAACTGAATGATTTGCACGAGTTAGCGAGCGATCGCCTCAAAACAGTGGCAATTGGCAACAAAGACCTGACGGTTGGCAGATATACCCACCCCATTCTGAGTCGGTTAGGCATCCTTCAGGCAGTGGAGTCCAAGGCAGTCTGGGCAAAAGTGGATGTGCGGGAAGTCTTGCGAGCCGTCGAGCAGGGAGAGGCAGAGGTGGGCATTACCTTTCTGCCAGAAGCCAAAGGCTTTGCCAAGGTCAAGGTATTAGCCACCGTATCGCCAGACCTCTATGAGCCAATTCACTCCGGTGCGGCTGTGGTTAAAACCTCTCCCCATCTCCAGGAAATGCAGGCGTATCTGGACTTTGTAAGCAGCGATCGGGCAATGGCAGTATTTCAAAAATTTGGACTCCGCCCTCTGCGGTCTTAGATCGACGAAACTAAGCACGAGACAGACATGATGAAACAACCCTCTAATTTTCTCAAAACCGTTGCCGGGAGCCTGGGAGCAGCCACTTTCCTGGCATTAGCAGTGAGTGGAATCGCATTTTGGAGCGCTAACCGCACCTTAGAAACTAACCGCCAGATCGCCACACATCTAAAAGCGCTCAATAGTTTGGAAGCGTTGACCAGTGCATTTCAGGATGCTGAAAAGATCCAGCGGCAATACCTGCTCGCCCAAAACAAAAATGACTTCAGGAAATTTGGGCTTCGGACGATCGATGTCGATCAAGAATTGCGACAATTGCAAAGCTTGGTAGAGAACGATCCCCGCCAACAAGCAGCCACCAAGCGCCTGGAAGAATTTATCCTGCGTCGCGTGGGGGAACTCCGGCAAGGCGTGGAACTCCGGGACACCAAAGGGGTGGCGGCGGCGATCGATCGCACCCCCCCACGACTGCTCGACGAGATTACGCTGCTGACCCAGCAGATCGAAGCGATCGAAATCGTAGGGTGGCGGCAGAAACAGCAAGCTGCCACCCACACAACAATTCTGGCAATGATGGCATTTCTGGTGGGCATCGCCCTCAACCTAGGAATTATTCTGTGGACTTACCGCCTGATTTGCCGTGAAATCCTGAAGCGGAATCAAGCCGAAACCGACCTTCAGCAAAGTAACCAGACGTTTCAAAACCAGACTGGCCTGTTACAACTAATCCTCAACAGCATGAGCGATGGCGTGCTCGTTCTCGATGAAAACGGTCGATTCCTGGTGTTTAACCCCGCTGCCGAGCAGATGTTTGGCAAAATACCCGACAGCCAGCCGGAAGAATGGTCGGAGCAATATGGACTGTTTCATGCCGATGGGGTAACTCCGCTTCCAACAGAGCAAATTCCCTTAGTGCGGGCTGTTCGGGGTGAGCAGGTAGACAATATGGAAATCTTTACTCGTCATCGCCAGGCCGCAAAGGGCTTGTGGCTGACAGCTAGTAGCAGACCTCTGAGAGATGCCAGTGGTGCATTGAAAGGGGGAGTTGTTGTGTGCCGCGATATTAGCGATCGCAAGTCCGTAGAACTACAAATATTGCGGGCAAAAGAAGCAGCCGAAGCTGCCAACCGCACCAAGAGCGAGTTTCTTGCCAACATGAACCACGAACTCCGTACCCCGCTCAACGGCATCCTCGGCTATACCCAAATCCTCCAGCGCGACCCCGCCACCACCGCCAAACAGATGAAAGGATTGGGGGTGATTTATCAATGCGGTTCCCATTTACTCACCCTGATCAACGACATTCTGGATCTGTCCAAGCTGGAGGTGCAAAAGATGGAACTCTATCCCCAGGATTTCCATCTGGCTAACTTCCTCTCTTCTACTGTGGATATTTGCCGCGTCAAGGCAGTGCAAAAAGGCGTAGAGTTTCATTACCAGCCCGCGAGCAACCTGCCCACTGCCGTCCATGCTGACGACAAACGCCTGCGGCAAGTGTTGCTCAACCTGCTCAGCAATGCGGTCAAATTTACCGATTTTGGTACCGTCACGTTTCGGGTAGAAGCGGTGGAATCAGAAGACTCAAACTCAGAACTCAAAACTCAAAACTCAAAACTTTCCAGAATTCGCTTTCAAATTAAAGACACTGGCATTGGCATTGCCCCAGAAAAACTATCCACGATTTTCTTACCCTTTGAGCAGGCCGGGAAACGCGATCGCAACATCGAAGGCACTGGACTAGGACTTGCCATCGGTCAACAAATCATCCAGAAGATGGACAGCGAAATTCACGTCGAGAGTGTAATGGGCCAGGGTAGCAGTTTTTGGTTTGAGATCGACTTGCTTCCAGCATCGGATTGGACAACACAAAATGCGATCGCCAACCACAAGGTTATTGGCTATCAGGGCGAACGACGCAAAATTCTGGTCATTGACGATCGCCAAGAAAACCGTCTGGTGGCAGTGAATATGTTGGAACCGCTGGGCTTCAAGCTGATAGAAGCTGATAATGGGCAGGCGGGTTTTGATGCCACTATCCAGACGCGACCCGACTTGATTATTACCGATGTACATATGGCGATTATGGATGGCTTAGAAATGACCCGTCGCCTGCGACAATTGCCAGACTTTGCGCAAACTCCGATCGTTGCCTCCCCTGCTACTCTGTCTCAGGTGGATGTACAGGAAAGTCTGGATGCTGGGTGCAATAGCTTTTTCCCCAAACCGATCGAGTTTACTGGGTTGCTTGCCGAATTGCAGCGATATTTAGAATTGCAGTGGATTTACGAAACCGAAACAGAGGCGACTCAATCCGCTGTCAGCAACGCCGATGAGGTTAGCATCTTAATACCGCCTGCTGCTGAACTGGCAACCCTCTATACTGCCGCTCAGGGTGGTTTTATGACCGATATCCAGCAGGAAGCCCATCGCTTAAAGAAATTAGCGCCAGAATATATTGCCTTTGCGAACCGAGTTCTAGAACTAAGTCAACAGTTTGATGAGGAAGCTATTCTGCATCTAATCGAGCCACGGGTTTAGCAACTTTATCGATCTACTATTAGCCATTCATGCCTTGAATATATTTAGGAGTTTGCTGATGTCAGTCTATTCTATATCTCAAGAAAACACGATCTTAGTCGTAGATGATACCCCAACTAATCTGCAAGTATTGTTTGATGTGTTGAGCGAACAGGGCTACCGGGTGGCGATCGCCAAAAATGGTGAAACTGCCCTGCAACGAGTGCAATTGTCTGAGCCCAATTTGATTTTGCTGGATGTGATGATGCCAGGGATCGATGGCTTTGAAACCTGTCAGCGGCTCAAAGCTAATCCCGCCACTCGCGATATTCCAGTTATTTTCATGACCGCCCTCTCCGACTCGGTGGATCAGGTCAAAGGGCTGAGCCTGGGTGCGGTGGACTACATCACCAAGCCGATTCAGCATGAAGAAGTCTTGGCACGGATTCGGGTGCATCTCCAACTGCGGAATGCCACCCGGATCATGGAACAGCGCACCAACGAACTCAACCAAGCCTTAGAAAGTTTCAAGCAAGCCCAAGTGCATCTAGTGCAAGGTGAAAAAATGTCTGCCCTAGCCCAATTGGTGGCGGGAGTGGCACACGAAATCAACAACCCGGTGAATTTCATTCAAGGCAACCTGAACTATGTCAAACAATACACTCAGGATCTGCTGGACTTGGTGCAATTGTACCAGAAGCACTATCCCAATCCGGTAGCAGAAATCCGAGAGCGGGCAGAATACCTGGATCTGGAATTTTTGCAAGAAGATTTGTGGAAGATACTGGGTTCGATGAAAATGGGGAGCGATCGGATTGGCCAACTGGTGCTCTCCCTGCGCAACTTCTCCCGCCTCGATGAAGCCGATTGCAAACCCGTTGATATCCATGCCGGTATCGACAGCACTCTGTTGATTTTGCAACACCGTCTGAAAGCCAGACCAGATTTTCCGGCCATCGAAGTCATCAAAAATTACGGGCAATTACCGGAGGTCGAATGCCACCCCAGTCAACTCAACCAGGTATTCATGAATATCCTCAGTAATGCGATCGATGCCTTGCAGACATCAGGTGTCAGGGATAACCAACAACCTACCATTACCATCAGCACCTCGATCGCTAGTGCTAACTCGATCGTGATTAGCATTGCCGATAATGGAGTCGGTATCCCGGAACTCATTCGCTCTAAACTATTCGATCCGTTCTTCACCACCAAACCCGCGGGGAAAGGCATTGGTTTGGGACTGTCGATCAGTCATCAAATCGTCACTGAAAAACACGGTGGCAAAATTGAGTGTGATTCCACTCTGGAGAAGGGCACTGAGTTTGTCGTACAGATTCCGGTGCGACAGATCATAGTAGAGGTTGCTTAAAATAAGAGTTACGGTTCCGGCAACAATTATCAATCAATTTGAATACTCTTTATCTTAGAGAATAGTAGTTAGGATTGTATGCTAATAGGGCTTACTCACAAACTCATAATGTAGGGCGTGTATTACGCACCTCAACCCCTACCTACCAGTCAATACGGTTCAGTTAATTTTTTTTATCCGAAGAGAGCTTTGGGCGAAGCATAAGCCCTTCGGCCAGGCACGCGCCTTCGCAGTATCTATTTATTTTTCACAGTGTTTTGTCTCCATGAGTGTCTTATCCCAAGCGTATTGACCTACCAGTAACGCATTAAACTATTTTTTATATTGGCGGTCCATGTATTAGCTGTCTCTACGGCGAAGCTAATTACATTAATA
This sequence comes from Microcoleus sp. Pol12B3, assembly GCF_036701355.1. Lineage (NCBI taxonomy): Bacteria > Bacillati > Cyanobacteriota > Cyanophyceae > Oscillatoriales > Microcoleaceae > Microcoleus > Microcoleus sp. Pol12B3. The sequence continues at coordinate 346 of NZ_JAUBQS010000109.1, read as the reverse complement.
TCGTTATTGCCGTTTCAGTCACCGAGAAACCATCATTTGCTGCGTCACTATAATTCTAGAGGATAGCTACTCCTGTTTGCTCGCTTTTGTCCAAACCTATGAAGCTCGTATAGTCGCCACTACTACCGTTATGCAAATACAATACTTGCCGATTCGGTAGAGTCGAAATTAGCCAAGCTAAGCCCATACTAAAAGCTTCATTTTTCTCAAAATATTGTGGTTGAGATCGCGCGAAAATCGCAGCCATTTCGGTATTCGCTGTACAGAGATTATAGTCATTTCAAATAAGTATGAGACTTTTAAAAAATGAGGTAAAATGAAAAAAAATCGTTAACCAGTTAGGGAA